>CAJQKX010000439.1 GCA_905479025.1 uncultured Paraglaciecola sp. | reverse complement strand
GAAAAAATACGCGTATTTTTTCTAACTTATCGGGTATACCTAATAAGTTAACCGCAACCACGGCAACCGTATTTTTGTTGAGGGTATCCTGTAATAGGGGCAACGAATAATTCGGCGAGTCAGCCTCTAAATCAACTAAAACTGGCTTCAAACCGGCAAATACTGCCGCACTAATTAGGTCGGGACACCCGTAAGCTGGCAAAATCACTTCGGGGCATTTAACTCCGCGCGTGCAAGATACCTGCTTGATCGCAAGTTGCATGGCCACCGCAAGAGCCATGGTGCCAGAACCATATAGCTGCGCCGAATAGCCCGGGTATTGTTGCTGCCAATTGACGGGCGCTGATTTCTTCAATGAGATCTGATTGCCCACAGGGGCTAGCTTGCCAAACATCAAACAATATCCGCTAACGAATCGAAGGCTGCCACACTGTCATCCGCTTGCCCGATAACAACAGGACCAGAGAGTGTGCGAGCGCTATATTGACCTGCACGAAAAAAAATATTGTTTTCATTAATGCATTTTTTTTCAAAGTAGGCAGCCAATACGCCGCAATAGCGATACCATAAAATACTATTTGCCCAAACAGCGCCAGTGTATATATCCAACTACTACCTTGTACTACGAATGACACTGCAAATAACGCCAGTAAAAACCACGGCACCAACCAGCGCATAACCTTATGGCTCCAAACTTGAAATGCAAATAGGCCATAGCGAAAAGGATTCAACACCTCAGGGTGGCGCATGAGTGCCGTCATTCCGCGCAATACCGTCCGCACCTTCCGATGATATTCTTTATCAGAATTACTAATGTCTTGGTACATGCCAATCACATCACTTGCTGATACGGCTTTTACATTGGCAGTGGCGCAATTTAGCGCCGTATTAAAGTCGCTCGGGGACTCAATATCCCAATCCATGCAGAGTGCTTTACGCGCGGCAAAGAATGAGCCACTCAAACCTACCAAGCCCCGTGTATTTGACTCCATCTTTCTCAACCACATCTCATAGCGCACATAAGCCCCCTCTCCCGCCACCGTTCCATCACGGCTAACAAAGCGATCTTCGCTAGATACCGCACCAATTTGGGGGTCAGAAAAATATTTTGTAAGCGCTTGTAAAGCAGTGGCCGGAATTTGAGTGGCCACATCAGAAAAAACCAAAATCGTACCGTGGGCCTCTTGGATCGCACACCACTGAGCATACTCCTTGCCAAACCTTTTATCAGCGCGCACTAAACGTACTCCGTGGGGTTCATAGGACGCCACAATTTCATCGGTATCGTCTGTAGAGTGGTCGGAAGCAACAATAATCTCCAACTCGCCGGAATAGTCAAGTTTGAGGCAATCATCTAATTTTTCGTGAATGCGGTGCGCCTCGTTATGCACTGTCACAATAAGGGTCATGGCAGGCATATCGCTGGTAGCTGTTGAAAAAACAGCCTTGTGGCGCCTGTAACTCAGTAGATAGAGAACTGATGGATAGCCAAAATAGCTATAAGTGGCAAGCAGAGCCAATAGCCAAAACAGTAATTGATCCGTCATATGGTGCGTTCTTCCAAAAGAATAAAAAAATAAGGCGTAGCGCTTTATGGTCATCGTAGTGTGTTTAGTTTAGCTTGGAACGCACGATTTTATGATTAAAAGAGGCAAATAACCGCTATAAAAATCAATAGAGCAACCACCTACTTTATGCAGCATTTATGACCAAGGTCACGGTTGCGGCTTGCTTTCAACGACCACGAGTCCTATTGTAATGGCGGGCCATTTAATTAGCTCTCTAGATAGAATCCGCTACTGTGGTTAGCTCCTCTACCGGCTGTATCCCATGAACTTTCATGTACGACTTCTCATTTTATGCCATTTGATGCTACTAAACCCAAGTTCAGCATTTGCAACCGAATGTGATCAATGGCAACAAAAGCACCCAGAATGGATATGGTGCGATAGCTTCGAAACCGTTGATCCGCTTCGCAGTCGATACGAAGACGTCAGCACCAATGGATTGAGCCGAAGTACGATGGACGCCTTCGAAGGCAGCGCAGCCCTCCAGCAAGCGTATAATATTGGTCAGGTAGAGGCAGGATGGCTAATAAAAGTTAAACCTGAAGGGTACCCCCAGCATATTTTTTACCGCTGGTATCATAAATTCGGCCCGGGCTATACCAGCTTGCCACCCAAAATGGCCAGAGCTGGCTTTCGCGATAGAAATAGCTGGCAAGATATATTCAAAGTTCATACATGGATTGCGAATAATGCACCAGCTTTAGATGTTCTAGCAATCCAAAGCTCTCATGGACCTTGGCTACCCATCGCTCACACTTCTTTCAATTTGTTAAAAAATCTTGACCAATGGGTTTATTTTGAAGTTGAAATAAAGCTGAATACTGCAGGCAAAAGCGATGGCCTCTATAGAATGTGGGTCAACGACAAGCTGGAGGTTGAGCGAACCAATGTAGACCTGCGCGGTAATACAAACCTACCAATCAACGAGGTTACCCTAGACACCTACTGGAATGGTGGTGCTCCAACCAATCTAGTCCGTTACTACGATAATTTCGTTATCGCTACGCAAAGAATAGGCCCGCTACAAAATCAATTAAGCCCACCATTACCACCTAGCGCCTTGGGCGCAACTCAACTTCAATAGGCTATACTAACTGCGTAATCTGGCGTTAGCCTAATCTCTACTAAATATGTTCAATCAGACCAGTCGGTACCGTTAGGAATGCCCAACGTTTTGCATATACGTGCGTCAGGTGAATTGCTTGGTGCCGAAAGAGTTGTACTGGAACTCATTGAGAACCTACCCGATTTCGGCTACCAAACATTTGTCGGCATACCGATCGAGGCTGACCATCCAAATCTCGAATTTGCAAGCGAAGCACAAGAGCAAAGCCAGCGAGTAAAAACTTTCCCTATTACCGGCCCATTCGATTTCAGCCTAGTTAAATCTATTAGGAAATTCATTCAGAACAACAATATAGATATTGTCCATACTCATGGGTATCGAGAGGACCTCTACGCCGTATTGGCTCGTTTAGATGTTGCACTCATTGCAACCAACCACCTTTGGAAACGAACCGACCTCAAGTTAAAACTCTATTCCATTATGGACGCATGGCTGCTGCGCTCATTTGATGCAATTATTGCCGTCTCAGAGCAAGTCAAGAAAGATATGCTCAGCATGTACCTGAGTGAAAAAAAAATCTCTGTCGTTGCGAATGGCATCAATACCCACCTCTACAGTAATCCCGTACCGCGTGACCAGGCGCTCAACTCATTTCAAATACCCTCAGAAAAAACTGTGGTAGGAACAATTAGCAGCTTAACGAGTGAAAAAGGCATTGATGATTTAATTACGGCCTTATATACCTTGCGATCACAAGCCCCCTACCTACATTTACTTATTGTAGGTAGCGGAGACCAGCAAGAAAACTTAAAACAGCAAGCCGATACACTAGGTATCTCTCAAAGCATTACCTTTGCGGGGCGTCAAAGTGATATTAACCGTATGCTATCGGCAATGGATATTTTTGCACTGCCATCACTTAATGAAGGCTTACCTATGGCGCTGCTTGAAGCCATGGCCGCTGGCAAGCCAGCAGTCGCATCCGATGTGGGCGATGTGAGTGTTGCCATTACCTCAGACACTGGCTTGTTAGTTCACCCGGGCAGCCCCAGTGAATTAGCCAACGCTATTCTGTCGTTGCTCAATGCTCCGCAGCAGAGAATAATACTGGGAGAAAATGCACGCCGATGTGTTAATGGCCAATTTTCTGCTCACGCAATGGCAAGCGAGTACGCCAAAATCTATGATGAAGTATTAACTTGCAGGCGCTCCAAATTTTGAGAGTCGGCCTGCTTATAGATACCTTTAATATTGGCGGCGCTGAATCAATGGTGTTCGAAACGGCTAAACTATTGCAGGCTAATGGTGTTGAGCCTGTACTGCTACATTTTAACAGTCCTTATGCTGATGCTTTTGCCAAACAAAACGGTATAGAGCAACATGTCATCCCTAATAGAGAGCTCTATAAAAAAACTATTTACCTACCGCTATTTGCCATCAGAACACGCAAGTTTATTCGCTCACTGCAGTTGGACTGTCTACATACTCATCTGTTTGGACCTATAATTGCTTTCGCACCACTTGCGTGGATGATCAAACTACGGCACGTTGGCACTCTTCACGATGTATACATGATAGAGGAAGCGCCTTACAGAATTTGGCTGATCAAGCTTGCACATTTTTTTAATACGCGCTTAATTGCAGTTTCGCGACACATGGCCGATTTTTATTCTCAAAGGGCCCATTTTGGCAACGATAGTATTCAATACATTCCCAACTATTCAGCAGTAAACCAAAATTTGACACATAGACAATCCATACGAAAAACACTGGGGTTATCACCTGAGCAGGTTGCGGTGGTAAGCGTTGGCCGGCTGGTTACGCTAAAACGTTTTGAGTTGTTAATAGCCGCAGCAGCCAGCATACCCGCAGAGCGTAATATAAAAACTTTTATAGCGGGTGATGGCCCTCAACGCCTACTTTTACAAGACCTAATTGAACATCATGACGCTACCGATAGAGTCAGGCTTTTAGGAGAAAGAGATGATATTGAAAGCATACTCGCGGCAGCCGACATTTTTACTTTAACCTCTGAGTCAGAGGGCATGTCAAAAAGCATTCTTGAAGCATTAGCTGCGCAATTACCCGTGGTGGCAACCGATGTTGGTGGCAATAGTGACTTGGTAATTCAAGGCACCAACGGATATTTACTGGAGTATTCTGAACCACAAGAAATCTTCATAAAGCTTGCTGAGCATTTAGAACACCTTGCCGGCAACGCAACACTCCGCGAAACGATGGGTAAAGCGAGCAAAGCTATTTTGGAGCAAGACCATACTGCCGCTTTATTTTTAGAGCGGCATTTGCAAGCTTACCGTGGCAAACCGAGAGACCATTGAATTGAAGATTTTATGGCTATCTCACCTTGTGCCCTATCCGCCTAAAGCCGGCGTATTACTGCGCGCATACAATTTAGTCAAAGAACTTTCTAAGCATCATGAAGTTCACCTGCTTGCCTTTAATCAGCGCAACCTTATCGAACCTTACTTTGATTCATATGACCAGGGTACTGAGGTAGCATTTCAGGCTATGAGCGAAATATGCAGTAAGGTTCAGTTTATTAACTGCCCAACAGATAGCTCTCGCTTTAAAAAAATGCAATGTGCGGCTCTGAGTTTAGTTTCCAAAAAGCCCTATACAATTAACTGGCTCGAAGATGAAGGCTATAGACAAGCAGTAGGCCAATGGCATCATCAAGAAAGTTACGACTTGGTTCACTGCGATACCATTAGCCTTGCACCCTATGTCAATCAGCTTGAAAAAACATTATTTAGCCTTGATCATCATAACGTCGAATCACACATGCTGGCTCGTCGCTCTGAACTGGAGTCGAACGGGTTAAAGAAATTCTACTACTGGCAAGAAGGCATTAAACTTGAGCATTACGAGAAAAAAATCTGCCCCCAATTTAATACGAATTTAACCTGCTCTGCACTCGATAGTGCGCGCTTTGCTGCAATTGCTCCCCAAGCCTCTTTCACTGAAATACCCAATGGCGTTGACACAGACTTTTTCATACCCAGCTCTCGTGAACCAGAGCCCGCCAACTTTATTTTTATTGGTACGCTCGATTGGTATCCAAATACACGAGCAGTGCGATTTTTAGCCAAAGAAATCTGGCCAAAATTAAAAGCGGCGATTCCAGCGGCCGTCATTAATATCATCGGCTCAGGGGCGCCGAACGATCTTATCGCATTTGGTGAAACCAACGCTGACTTTAATATGCTTGGTTTTGTTGATGATTTACAACCGTACCTAGAAAAAGCAACGGCCTACCTGTGCCCTATTGACGATGGTGGTGGCACCAAGCTTAAGTTGCTCGATGCCTTTGCCTCCGGCAAAGCCGTTATCGCACATACCGTTGCAGCCGAAGGATTAAAAGCAATTAATGGCAAACACTTACTACTCGCTGATTCTGCACAAGCATACGTGCAACATATTTTGCGTCTTCAAAGAGAACCCGCTTTGCGAAAGCACCTTGAAAAAAATGCCCGACAACATGCCATTAATGAGTTTTCTTTTGATGCTATAGGCCTTAAATTAGGAAACCATTTTTCCAATTTGAAATCGCGAAAATTAGGTGGCGTAAACTAATGTGTGGTCTAGCAGGAATTGTGCAAGCCAATAGTTCGCAAAACGAGCTTACACATATGGCAACGGCCATGGCGGATGCAGTGGCGCACCGCGGCCCCGATTCAAGCGGCGTATGGGCATCACCCACATTGCCCATAGCCTTGTCTCACCGGCGCCTTTCCATCATTGACTTAAGCCCCTCTGGCCACCAGCCCATGTGTTCTTCAAGAACCAAGAGCACTATGGTGTACAACGGTGAGGTCTACAATTTTAAATTGTTACGCCAAGAACTAGAAAAAAAAGGCTTTGTATTTAATGGCCACTCTGACACAGAAATCGTTTTAGCCACTATTGATGCCTATGGCTTTGACGCCATGCTAGAAAAAATAAAGGGCATGTATGCCATAGCTCACTGGAATGAAGACGAACAAATACTTCGCTTAGCACGTGATCGGATAGGCGAGAAGCCGCTTTACTATGGCCACACGGGCAACTCCTTAATTTTTGCATCCGAGCTAAAATCAATTTATCAAGTGCTGCCCGCTAAAACTCTCACTCTAGATCAGCAAGCGTTGAATAGTTTTTTACGCTATGGCTATATCAGCGCGCCATTGACTATATTCAAAGAAATAAAAAAATTACCACCAGGGCACAAGGCCGAAGTTGCTGTTGGCCAATGGATCAACAATGAACGCCCTATCGAAGACATTATTACTGTCGAGCCTTACTGGAGCGTTGAGGATTATGCCAGTAAAACCCCACGCTATGCAGATACCAATACGCAGGAAGCGCTGGGTGATCTCGACACGCTGGTTAACCGAGTAATTCAAGAACAAGCACAAGCTGATGTTCCCTTGGGTGCTTTTTTATCCGGAGGTATTGACTCATCTTTAGTATCGGCAGTGCTGCAGGCACAATCAGCAAAGCCCATCGAAACCTTTACTATCGGCTTTCATGAAAAAACGTTCAATGAAGCCGAACACGCCAAAAAAATTGCCGAGCATATCGGTAGCCATCACAACGAGCTTTATTTAAGCAGCAAAGACGCACTAGATCTCATCCCGTCAATTCCGGACATCTACGATGAGCCTTTTGCTGACGCATCACAGTTACCCACTTTTCTAGTGAGCCAATTTGCCAAATCCAAGGTGAGCGTTTGCCTTTCTGGTGACGGCGGCGATGAATTATTTGCAGGCTATAACCGCTACATTCAAGGGCAAACTTTTCATCGACTTGCCCAAAAAATACCCGCGCCTTTGAAAAGCCTAACCGCAATCACAAGCAAACAGTTTTCGTCAGCATCCATTGACCGAATTTATCAAAAATTTAACAGCTTACTGAGGCGTAATACCGCGGCGAATTTTGGTGTTAAAGTCCAGAAGGCAGTAGAAGCACTTAGCTTTACGGATGCGTATGCCCTTTATCAATATCTCTGCAGCTATCACCAGCTACCTTCGCAGTTGCAAAAATCATATACACAAAATACCACATTGTCTGCGCCCGCTCCCTTTGGCAATGATTTTATTGCCGCAGGCATGGCATGGGATCAACAATGGTATTTACCTGGCGACAACCTGGTAAAATCTGATCGAGCCAGCATGGCCGTAAGCTTGGAAATGCGCGTTCCGCTTCTAGACAAAGAGTTAATTGAATTTGCCTGGAGCCTACCCACATCCATGAAGTACAAAGATGGTAAGTCCAAGTGGTTGTTACGCGAGATGCTCTATCGGTATGTACCCAAAAAACTTATCGAAAGGCCTAAAATGGGCTTTTCAATCCCTATTTCTGATTGGATAAATTCAGATTTAAAGCAGTGGTCAAACGATTTACTGTCAAAAAGCACGATCAACAATCAAGCAATATTTGAGTACGGTCCGATCAGTGAATTGCTTTTAGAACATAGCAGCGGAAAAGTTGACAATGGCAACCGCTTATGGACTTTGTTGATGTTCCAAAGCTGGTATAATAAATACGTTGTTAATTAAAAAGCCAATCCATCGACTATTTTTGTAAACGAACTCAAGTAGAAATGACAATCACCAAAAGCAGAGCAATCGTATATGTCACCGACCAGGGCTTTTTAATGCCCTCGCTCTTCTCGGCCTGTCAAATAGCCGGGCAAGCTTCTGTAATTGAAATTGCCGATATTTTTATTATTTTAGTGGGGGTGAAGGCAAGCGATGAATTACAAGCTGCGTTTATCGATAAAAGTATCCATTTTTTAGAGCTTAATCAACAAGACTTTTGGAGTGATGAAAACGTTTTTTTCAATGAAACCCACGTACCCATTACATCTCTAGGCCGCCTCGCCATGCAGAACGTTGTGCCTGATAAATACCAGCATATTCTTTACATAGATGGAGATACCTACATAAAAGGCAATATCATGCCATTAGTTTCTCACACCGTCGCACCTGGGAAAATCGCAGCTACTAACAACGCCTCGTGGCTTTCCAGAGGACAGATGGGCGCCTCATGGAACAATTACGAAAGATACTGCAAAAATTTAGGCATGCCGGACGCCACCAAGTATTTCAATGCGGGCTTATTGGCATTTCAACTTGATACTTGGAAAGACATGGCGCCGAAGGCACTCAAATTCTTTGAGAAAAACTCAACGCTTTGTAAATACCATGATCAGAGCGCTTTAAATGTGGTTTTCGAGACCCAGAGGGAGGTGCTTTCCCCAATCTGGAACTACCAAACAGGCTACACCGAAGTAGCTAATCATGACGAGGTATCCGCGGTGATATTGCATTTTACCGGAGCTCATAAACCATGGCTTAGCGAAAAAACTTTCTGGGGCCCATCATTTATTAAGGAATACAGCTCCTTCATAGAACAGTACTCTTTACTTAGTAAAATGGCCCCAATAATCAACCAAGACGATGATCTCGCCAAAAAGCCTGCCTTTAACCGCTTTGAACTGAAAGATATCGTTCGGAAGTGTCGCAACGTGAGAAAGGCAGTAAAATTGAAACGTAGTCTGCAGCATGATAATTTTGCTATCTAAAAATTAAAAACTATTTCAAATCAAAGAGGCATCGACACAACCATCGTAAACAAGTTTATTCGAGAAGAAGAGCTTCCTGAAACGTTTGCTAATTTTGATGCAATACTTATCCCTCATATAGATAGCTCGGCCATTGTTTCTGGCGTTTTTTTTCAGACGAAGACCTATGGCAGCCTGATATTACTTCGCGGACAAAGACATGCAGCGCAATTTGGGGATGCAGACGGGCTCTATAACTTTGACAATGCTCAAGAGTTAGCAGCTGCAATTAACAGTCTCACTGAAGAATCCAAAACTAGATCTAGATCCGAAATTCGTGAGAGATCAGAAAAAACTAACGGCCAAATAAAACACCAAACCATGTGGCAAGAAGCCATCAATCTTGTCTCGAAAGAATCGTCAGATGACAACATGGATACTCATGCCTAAAAATAAGGAAGCGCTGTGCATCTTCACCAGAATACTTGGGGGTAAAACTTTTAGTACTTTGCTAGAGTCCGCAATCCGCGAGATACCGAATATCAACGTATCGACTCTTAACTTTGAAGAAAGCGATTATGAAGTTGCGCCAACGCCAAAATATTTAACCCTCAGCAGCATAACTAACTCTTCCTTCGCAATAAAATATAAAGTTAGAACAGCGAAGTTAAATCTTGACGATTATGATTTTTTACTTTTTCAATCGTATCATTTAGCTGCTCCTTTCAAATCTGAAATATCAAAAAAGCCTACACTAATTGCCTTGGATTCCACACCCCAGCTAGCCAATGCGGGCCGATTGAAAGCATCGCCTTTACGAAAAATAATGAAATCTGCTTTGATTAAAATATTCGATGTTACCCTGTTCAATCCAATATTTAAAAATACAGATGTATTTTTAGCCAGAACCCAACAAGTGAAAGACTCTCTTGTAAATACATATAATGTTCCGCCAGATAGAATTTTGGTTACCTACATACCTACGATAACCTCACGGCCAGTTAGAAAGTCCCCTCATGAAAAACACAAACTGCTATTTGTAGGCAATGATTTTAAACGAAAAGGCGGCCCCTTCATTGTAACTGTTTTTAACCAATTTTTAGCTGGAAAAGCCGAACTTATAATCGTGTCGACAGACTCCTGCGCGCCTAGCTATGCATGTAAAGACATAAAAGTAATCAATGGCATGCCCAGAGATGAATTATTGGAACTTTATAAAGAATGCAGCATATTTTTATTCCCCTCTTGGCATGATGAGTTGGGGCTTGCACTCTGCGAAGCCATATCGGCGGGCATGGCGATAATATCAAGAGATATAACGGCTCAACATGAAATAGTTCAAACAGGGTTCAACGGCGCGCTATTGCCGTATAACTCAAACGAAAAAGATTGGGGACTTGCCGTGCTGAAGCTTTTGGATTCACCCGAGGCAATTGAGAAATATAGAATGCATAGCTATCAAAAGGCCGAGTTGTTGCTATCCAATAATAAGTTTCAGGACAATGTTAACCAGGCCATAAATAAGCTAGCAGGTCGACCAGAAAAATCAAAAAGAAATTAGTCCTTTTTCAAAGCGTGCCTTAAAAAAATAAATTATGGCTAAGCGCTCAGACGGAGCCGCCTTAACACCGTGAACTAATCCACAAAATGGTGATCGCTTTAGGCAAGTGCGGGCATGTAGCCCAAAAGGTTCTTGCTTTAAACTTAAACAGTTGTAATATTATATGAAACGTACCTCATGTAGCGGGAAAGTCATGCAAAGAAGAAATTTTATGAAGGGTGTTTTGGGATCGATTGGCGCCGCTCAACTGCTCACTTTCGCATCACCTATTGCGTTCGCTCAAGCAGCCGCAGCAACCGGCACAGCAGCCCCGCTTAAAATAAGTCTTTCTAGCGCGGGCAGGCTTGGGTTCTATGTCGACTATTCAGAATTGAATTCTGCTGGCACGCACACTTTTTACGTTTGTCGTACACACGGCACAGAAGGTCAAGTATCTGTGCAATATAGCACCGGAGGCGACCCCCATAATGCTGTAAGTGGCTCCTTGATATGGGCAGACGGAGAAGCGGATGTGAAGGCTTTCGACGTAACAGTAGCTAGCAAAACGATTGCTGGAGATCACCGGATTTGGGCAAAATTATCCAATCCGAACGGGGGGGCAGCTCTTCATTTCGGTGATAACCATACCGTCGCTTATGGGGTCATTGATGATGCCACTGTTGCTAGTGACGATGCAGCAATATTTTATGATGCAAATTCCAGCGTTAACGGCAACGGTACACAATCCGCCCCTTATAACGACCTGCACATTGCTATCGCAAATACTAGCGCCAAACGATATCTGTACGGTAAGGGAGTAACAATTGTAGATGATTCTTACACAACAGAGCTGGCTGGATGGAGCGGCCTATACATGCTTCCGGCGCCAAGCAGCCGCTCTGGGGAGAACTCAAGACTTTATGTGAGAAATTGGCCGGGGTATGAATGGACAGTAAGTGGCTTGGGCTCCTCAATGAGAGCTGGCTTTTATGCTAAATCCGGCGAGAGTTTCCACACATATAGAGGGATAAAATTTTCCGACTTGGACGCTAGTGCAATAGCAAATGGTTTCGGTGTCTTTTATCACTATGGGGGCTCAACCAGTATAAATGTTGAACTTTGCTCTGCAGAAAACATCAACGGACGTTCAGGCATGAACAATGGCGCCTATATGCTCTGGGGCGTAGATGGCGGCAAAGTGTGGCGCTCCTCTGCAACGAATATTCAAACGGCTGGCTCCAATACGAACCAAAATACCTCAGGTGTTTTTACTTATGAAGGTAAAAATCTATCGGTTCAGCGCTGCGATGTTTCGCGGGCCGCCTCGCTTGTTTACCATAAAAAAACTGCTACCGGAGATACATCGACTTCCGTAAGATTTAGCATCGACGATACCTATTATGGTGTGATGTATGGAGCCTCAGGGAGCGGCGGTGTCAGTCACTCATATACAATAGTCCAAGGCAATTTGTTTAAAAATAATGGGCGCACGGCTATCTATCATTGGCCAGGATCAGCCGGGAAAAATGGCGATAACTCCGGTGAGAAGCATTGGTGGTGTAACAACGTTTTTCTTGGTCGAGGAGCGGGCGAAACAGCCGCGATAACATTTCGGCAAGGTTACAAGGCTGCGATTTTCAACAACATCATGCTCAACTGCAGAAAGATGTGGGCAGACTTCACTGACTCCACCGCTTTTGGCACCGGCGTAGAATACGCCGACTACAACTTGGATCAGGGAACCACGCTCACTAGCCAGCGATATGAGTGGAAGGGTCTAAACTTCAATTCGGCAGACAGCCTCTTCTCCTCTTCTGGCCTAGCTAGACATGATAATTACGGCGACCCTCTCTTTGGGTCTGACTACCGACTTGAAACCGGCTCTCCCGCGTTAAGCGGAGGGATTGGCGGTGCGCAGCAAGGAGTATATCTAGTGGGCGTGGAGGTTATTGGCCCAATTGGGATCATGGAAAAACCAGCTAATGCTAACTTGAAATCCGCTCCTAACAGCCCAACCCTCACGGTCACAATAATACCCGAATGATTAAGCAACAATTGGTGGCTGCCCCTCAAAATTTTCCACCACAAACTACTTTCCTGCTAACGACTTGTCTTTATATGTATTGCTGTCAATAATCAACGCTTAATGAGAGAGACCGTGACGCGCCCTCTCTCATTAAACACTCTCAAAAAAAGAATCTACGTTAAATTTATGAAAAATAGCAAACCATCTATACTCCATATCCTGCCTGGGCCCATTTACTCTTTATCCGAAACTATCACGAAGAAATACGATCGATTATCCGACTTCAGTGAAGGTACCGTTGTTTCAATAAGTGACTCACATCAAGAAATAACGGCAGGTGCTTATAAAATAATATGTAAAAAAATGGGCAATCGATATGGCTTTCTAACTAAAATAAAACTCCTAGCGTCCGCATTACAGCAAGCACATAAACTGAAAGCAAAAAAGAAGCTCGACATAGTGGTCACCTATGACCCACTTAAAACAGGTTTAATCGGCCTTATCATAAAAAAAATATACCGCTGTAAACTAATCATCGAAGTTAACGGAGTTTATCACTCAGCAGTACTACAGAAAAACACCAATAAACAAGGCACTTCTCTAAAACGAAGGTTTTTTCCGATAATAAGCCACATAACACTAAAAAACGCAGATGGTATTAAACTACTATTTGAAAATCAGATTGACAAGGGCTCATTGAACTCAAAAACTGCAATAATGTCTTTCTTCGACTATACGCAGATACCATCCTCGCCATATAAGAATAATACCGAAAATATCATTTTGAGCATTGGTTTCCCTGCTCATATAAAAGGAATGGACATATTAATTGAAGCCTTTAGTATGCTTACCGATGAATTTCCGAAATGGAAACTTCACTTAATTGGGTTTTTTTCAACCCAAGAGATCCAATACTTAAAACTACTCTCAGCCGGTAGCAAAAACATAGTGATAAAAAAGCCGGTTGATTTCTCAGCGGTACCTAAGACCATTGACGCATGCAACATTTTTGCGCTCCCATCACGCACAGAAGCCATGGGACGAGTTCTTCTCGAAGCAATGGCACGAAGTAAAGCACGGATCGCGACAAACGTTGATGGTATACCTACTGTCATCGAGGATGGCGCAGACGGGCTGTTAGTAGAACCAGAAAGCGTAAAATCCCTAGCTTATGCTTTGAAAAAGCTCATGGAGAATGAGCCAGAGCGGCAAAGGCTCGCAGAAAAAGCCAATTGTCGCTTCAAAAAAGAATTTACCCTAGATTGCTACGCAGAAAAAACAAAAAGCCTTTATGATAAAGTTCTACAACATATTTTACCGGCCTAGTATAAGTCCCTTTACAAAACTCGCGCCCTATTCAGAGGCAGAAAATCATTATAAAAATTTATTGGGTTGTTAAAAAGCTGACTTGGAATAATTGAAAGTATGTCTTCGCTCCCTCAAAATTCTCTTTGCTCGTGGAGCTTCACAACCTAATCAAGACATTTTCAGAGCATTTGGGTTCACAACGATATCACGCCCAAGATGCATCACGATTGCATACATAAAAAGCCAAATCGTTATATGAGGGTAATAAGCTACCGAAATAAACGTACCCGCAGTGGCGTAACCCGCCATTCCGGCTATCAAAATATCACAAGCCTTCCGCAACTGAAATTCTTCACCTCTCTCTTTTGAAAGCCGTTTTCTTAATGCTAAAAGCTTCAAAGGCATCCAGAACATGATATATGCATAAATAGAAATCCCCACCAAGCCCAGCTCAGGTATCACCTGAAAATAAAGTGAATGGGCTGCCCGGCCACTCAATGACTTATTTTGTCCTGTCCACCAAGATGTTTGCTCTTGATACAAATGCGAAGTGTTCTTAAAATTTCCTGCACCAGCACCCACTATTGGGTTGTCTTTAAACATTAGCCAGCCCATCTCCCAGGTGTGTAACCTTTCAATTCTAGTTGAGTCTTCTTTATCAGCAATTGAAGCGACTTCACCAAGATACTTTTCAGGCAACCAAGCTAGGACTAGACCACCGAAAAAGATACCAAGTACCATAGCGTAACCTGCTATTTTTGCTCTACTGGGAGACAACCACCATATTGTAAGTATCACCGCAAGAAAACCTAAAAAACCGCCTCTCGAACCAGTAGCAATGATCGCTGCGATAATCAGACCTACTGTAGCGAAGCAGGCAAAGCGCCCCCTTGAGCTCTTATTAGTATCTAAATATCCGTAAACCGCGAACGGGAGCCCAATGCTTAGTGCTAAAGCAGCATCGTTGGGGTCACCACTAAAATCACCCGGCCCTAATGGGGCATTTTTTAGCGTAACAAGTGCCATACAGAAATAAATAAAACACCAAAAATCTAGCAACTTATTAAAGCGATGACGCTCACGAAAAATAATATAAAGACCCACGCATTGCGGAAAAACCTGAGCGATCCATTTAAGCGCCATTTTATAAGATACAACGCTCACCGCCCCTATACCTGAAATAGCAAATAAAATGGCCAGCCAAAATAAAAGCGCCAAAGGAGTAGAGAATACCTCTCGCTTGATATGCAAAACGCTAAGAATGGTAAACAGAAGAAATAAAACGCCCACCCACGGAACGGCATCTAGCCCAGGGATATTATCTTGCGGCCTAACGTAGTAGATGAACAAATAGGCATAGCCGAGGAATACAAAATAGCGCGGCAGTTGATTTTTTTCATTGACGATTTCTTCGCTCACGCCTCCACCACTTCCCCACGCCCTCTTATCAAACGCCAGATCTTGCTGATATCATGCGGCCAAAATAAACAATATAGTAACGAGTATGCTGCCAACCCTACGAGAATTTTTGAAGCCAAAATAATAGCGATGCTGTCAGTATTTGAATAATTTTCAATAGTCAATACTGCAAAAACCATAGCTATCGAGCACGTTATAGGGCCACTCAAACTTTTTATAAACTCATTGGCACTTAGCTCCAGCGTCGCCAGCACATTGCTAACCAGGAAAACATAGCCAATCGGTGTTGCCATGGCTAACGCCAAAAGCATTCCATTTAACCCCCACTGAGTCCCCGTTAATAAAGCGGCAGGGAATATAAACATCATTAAAAGCTCATATTTAAAACTCACATCCGCCCTACCCAAACCATCAAGTAAAACAGGCATCAAAAAGGTACTACCACCCAAAATATTGGCTACACATAGTATTTGAACCGGAACAATAATGGGCAGCCATTGATTTCCTAATAAAATCGGCACGAACTGCGGCGCACAGAGGGCCATGCCAGCAAACATAGGTGCAATGACAATAAATAGATATTTATGCATTTGTAAGAAAGTGTTTTTCAATTGCTTTTTATTATCTTGCATTCGAGAAAAAACAGGAAAAGCAACAGAAGCGAAAATGCTCGCAATTTTATTCATCGGCAACCGAGCAACCGTATTGCTAAATTGATAATAACCTGTCGCCTTTGTTCCAAAGAGTTGACCCGCAATGAGTACTGGCCAGCTACCATTTAAAAAAGATACCAGCCCCGCTCCAATAATGTTAAGGCCATATTTTATTAGAGGAACTGTATCAGTTAAATTACGAGGCGCACGAGGGATAAATCGGACATGATAAAAGGCAATGAT
>CAJQKX010000438.1 GCA_905479025.1 uncultured Paraglaciecola sp. | reverse complement strand
TCCCGACCAGCTTACGTGCATGATGTTAACGGCCTTCACAGCGTCATTTTCATCAAACCGTGGTAAACGTTGTATTTTACCCAATGCCACAATGGCTGATTCAGGTGCATTAATTACAGGTGTGGCGACTGTTCCACCAAGTACACCAATATTAGAAATGCTGATGGTTCCGCCTTTAAGGTCAGCACTGCTTAATCTTCCTTGACGTGCTAAGTCTACTAACTCGTTAGATTTTTTAGCGACCTCTAATAAAGATAAGTTTTGCACACCCTTGATGTTAGGTACCACTAAGCCGACCTTGGAGTCGACTGCAAGGCCGATATTGTGATCGTCAAAATAAGTGACTTCTGAGCAATCACTATTAATTTGACTGTTAATTATTGGGAACTGTTCTAATGCCAATGACATCGCTTTGATGAAAAATGGCATAAAGCTGAGTTTGACGCCTTCATTCTCAAACAATGCTTTAAGTTATGATCTGGCGTCGATGAGTTTGTCCATTTCGATTTCTTCACTGACACTAAAATGGGGCACTGTAAAAACTGAATGCATCATATGTTTTGCCATAGCAGCTTGAATACCACGAATTGGCTCCACACGTTTACCGCCTGTTATCTTCGGAGTGATTACAACAGATCCAAGCGTTGGTGACGCACTAAAGCTAAGATCGTCCTTTAAAACGCGGCCTTTATCGCCGCTACCAGCTATCTGTGATAAATCAATTTCTAGCTCCCTAGCAAGCCTTCTTACTGCTGGGCTTGCTAATGCTTTACCCGTGTTCTTTTTTTCAGTGTCAGTGTGTGTAAGCTTAGAGGTAACCGTAGTAACAGTATTCGACACATTTGTTTCAGTCGTTTCAACTCCTTTGACGGATGATGTGTCCTGCTGCGGCGCTGAATTTTCATCAGTGACTTGCATAGCAAACAAAGGGGAATACACTTTTGCAATATCGCCTTCGGCATAATAAAGCGTCGAGACCACACCGCTATACTTTGCAGGGATCTCTACTAACGCTTTATCGGTCATCACCTCAACTACTGGTTGGTCTTCAATAATTTCTTGGCCCTGTGTAACTAACCATTTGACCACTTCGCATTCCACAATGCCTTCGCCAATATCAGGCAGAATAAAATCTTGCATAGTTTGCTCCTTACAATTGAGGTATAAAAAAGGCTAAAAATTAACGGTGCGCTTTATTGCTTCGAAAGTTTTAAGGTGATCCGGCATATATTCTTTTTCATGGGCCAATGGATAAGGAGTATCTAACCCACAAACCCGGCAAATAGGTGACTCAAGATGAAGAAAACACTTTTCTTGCACACTTGCTGCTATTTCACTGGCAAAACCAGCAGTTAAAGGTGCTTCATGGTTGATCAATAACCGCCCCGTTTTTTCAACTGAACTGCATACCGTCTCAATATCCCAAGGCAAGATGCTCTGTAAGTCGATCACCTCACAAGAAATTCCTTGCTCTTTAGACATAACAGCAGCTTTTTCTAAAATTTCAACTTGTGCGCCCCAAGCTAATAAAGTGATATCAGAACCTTCCTTAACAATATCTGCTTTTCCAAGAGGTAACTGGTAATCCTCTTCAGGTACTTCACCAACTGAAGCTCGATATAAACGTTTAGGCTCCATAAATAAAACAGGGTTATCATCACGAATTGACGCAATCAACAAGCCCTTTGCTTGATATGGGTTACGGGGAATAACCACCTTCATACCTGGTATATGAGCAAAAAATGCCTCAGGTGACTGAGAATGGTAAAGCCCACCTGATATACCACCGCCGTATGGCGTTCGAATAGTAAGTGTGCCACATGAAAACTGGCCACCAGAACGATAACGAAACTTTGCAGTTTCATTTATAATTTGGTCAAAAGCTGGAAAAATGTAGTCAGCGAATTGAATTTCAGCTACTGGTACTGCCCCCTGAGAGGCAAGGCCAGTAGCAAAGCCTATGATGCCTTGTTCAGTTAAAGGTGTATTGAAACACCTGGCTTTTCCAAATGTATATTGTAGGTTACTTGTGGCTCTAAACACCCCACCAAAGTGTCCCACATCTTCACCAAACACTATGACTTTTTCATCATCATTCATAGCGGTGATCAGTGCATTATTTATTGCCTGCAGCATATTCAGAGTTGCCATGTTATGACCTCCCTGATGTTTTAGAATACGCTTCTGGATATATTTCGATATGGGTTTTCAATTCTGCTAATTGAGCCTTTAAATGCCATGGAGGTGTGTCATATACATCTTCAATGATTTGCTCAATAGGACATACGGGTACTAGTTCGGCAACTTTAAGCTCTTTTAAAATCTCTTGTCTGCCTTTTTCTATAAAGGCTAGATTGAGTTTTTCATCCAACCAACCTTTAGACTGCATCCATGTTTTAAATCGCGCTACAGGATCTTTTAACCTCCAACTCCCCTCTTCATCCTTGGAACGGTAACTTGATGGATCATCTGAGGTGGAATGTGCGGCTAATCTATATGTCATCGCTTCTATAAGTACTGGGCAATGATGTTCTAATGCTAATTGTCTGGCTTTTTGGGTCGCGGCGTAAACAGCTAAC
>CAJQKX010000437.1 GCA_905479025.1 uncultured Paraglaciecola sp. | reverse complement strand
CTTTTTAACTCCAACGCTATTTGCTGGGTGTATTCGTTAAGTGTTACAAAATGCAGCCCTGATTTAAACAAACTGGAGTCTTGTTGCATATCCTGCTTTTCAAGACCAATATTTGCGCACTCATCAAAATTTCCATTGTCGTCAACGCATAGTCTAGATGTTTGCTCAAACTCAAAAACAGAGCATGCTGAAAGGGCCATAAAAACAGAAATCAAAAACCAGTATTTTGAAAGTAATCTCATGCACAAATCCAATATCAAATATAAACTATTCAGTATTTAGCAATAGCAATTATTACGCCAATCACTTAGATGACTGAATCAAGGAGGGTGAGACTTGTTCGCAGTAAACGTCCCATGGAATTGCTACTAACTAAGTGGTCATCAATTGCCGTGCTCAATTGCCGGCGGAATCACCCTACCAGCTCAAGAATAATTGATCGAGTAACAAAGTCGTTAAGTTATGGCATCTTTATTAAAGGCATAAAATCGTTGATTAAATACTTATTCGCTGTCATTGGAGTATTCACTTTACTCGGTTGCTCAACCAGCCCAACAAATTCGAATAAACACCATTCACGCATCAAAGTTACTGGCTCTACTCTCATTACACTGTTTCATGTAAAAGATGACTAATTAACAGGCAGACCAGCCACACACTATATATGCCCGGCCCAAGTTATGGCTGAGGCAAGCCACTATGAAAACGAAACTCTTGATCTGGCATTTGAATTAGCTTGGCTTCTTTTTCACCAAAAAAAGTGACTCGTTCATCAATATTTGTCTCACTAACTTTGGTCGCTAAGGTTAAATAGTCTTGAAAATGCCTCGCCTCTGAACGTAATAAAGACGTATAAAACGCCTCTAGTTCAGTATCTAAACATGGGGCTAACTTGGCAAATCGTTCACAAGAACGGGCTTCAATATAAGCGCCACAAATTAGCGTATCACTGAGTTTGGCTGGTTCATGTGTGCGAACCCCTTTCATCATGCCCCGAGCATAACCAGAAGCACTAAGGTTATCGTAAGCCACTCCCCTACTTTGCATAATTTCCCACACCTGTTCAAAATGATGTAACTCTTCTTTAATCAATAACACCATTTTACTGATCAGCTCGTCGCCATGTTCAAAGTCAGATTTACTGATCAGTCTTTTTGACAGACTCATATAATCACTAAAGTCACCATTGCCAATTTTACGGTAAACAAAATCCTCATAAGGCTTTAACCATGCTAGCAGCGCATTACTACTTTGCTGATCTACAGCATAACGACGTAAAAGCAACATAGCGGTTTGCGCTGCTTTAAGTTCACAATTAGCATGGTCCCGCAGCAAGTTTGGCAGGTTTTTAGGTTTGATTGCTTCGTCAACCCAGCTCTGTGGGGTTGGGCATTGAAGGAAACTATTTATAGGTTTAAGTAATAATTCAACTAACATTAAGTTTCTTAGAGAAAGAAGATAAAAACATTATCTTAATGTTATCACGCATCTAATTAGCACAGCATAACAATAGGTCTATTGTTTGTAACATTTTCGACATGTCTGTGAATAAAGGAGTGGAAGGCGAACTATAAACCAGTTTCTTTCGGCTTCAGCGGATCAGCAAATTATTTTAAGTCCGCTGACTTAGGGTTTCAGCTCACCATTACATTGGTTAATAAGCAATGAAGACCGTTTTTATTTTTTGGCAGCTGTATCTATCCAATTTTGTAGAGGGTCACAAAAAAGAATTAATTAATAGCGGCTAATAATTTTCAATGATAGCGGTTAAACATTATTTAAGCCTGTAGACCAAAGTATCAGAAATAGATTGCATTGATAACTGGCTATCTTAATGTTTACACATCGGAATAGGGATATGAAAACACTACGAATCGAGCCCAATACTTTATTGATTACAAACAAAATTGGTATGAATCAAGCGACTTGTATCCAGAGTTTTTTAATCTTATTTAGTTACCTTCACCACCACATACCAATTCATATTGGGAATATAACTAGCCCCAAGCCAACTGTCTGCAAGCTGATTACTTTTAATTACCGCCGTGGAATTTGGTTGTAATAGGCTAGTAATCATTTCATGGGAAAACATATCATGCAAGCTTTGAACACCTGCAATATCCTCTTCTGCAGTGACTTGGATCTTGCCTAAACTATCCACTAAATATATGTCACCATGTTTGGCAAATAGTGAGTTATTTAACATATCCAACACCCCATCAAATGAGGTGGCGATGCCAGATAATCCATTGCCATTGGGCTGTTGATAGTTCACATAGACATCTACACGGTGTTTGTTTTTATCGTGGTAAACACTGACTAAATCTGACTCGCCACTGGCCAAATATGCAAAATACCAAGCGTCAGTTTCAGGATGCAACACTCTTAAGAAACCTTCGTGATTCCAGTACTTGTGAGTGTTTTTATCAGCAAACGACGCGCTAGTAAGCCCGTATTCCTTCACTAAAAACCCAAGTTTATTAATCAATACAGACTCTTGATGAGCGGCAAATCCAGACGCTACCCAATTCTGGATGTGGGTATCACTGGCCACTGTTTTTGCGATCAATTTCATACTGGCAATACGGGCATCGATTTTTTGACTAAGGCTTACAAGTGAAAGACTAAACTGCTGCTCAAGTAACCTTTCATCAGCGGCTTTGGCTTGTGACCAAACATAACTAAATAAGACCACCAAACAAACAATAACCAGTAAACCTGCGCCCATTAATTTGTTTGTATTTTTCAACAAAAAGGGTGTAGACATGTATAACCTATCCTCTAGTTTATATTTCAGAATGTTTGGGTATTAGTTAAAAAAATTTCCTCAAAGTAACCCATAACCTTGTAATCAGCATAAGCTGAACTAGGGTTTGCGAGCCAAAAATATAGTATGCCGACTGCCTTTTCCTGGACGTGCCCGCACAACACACGAATCAGCCTTAAATCCAGCCTTTTTTAGGCGTACCGTGAACTGCTCATCAGGACCAGCTGACCATATGGCTAACATCCCCTTCGGTCGAAGGGTTTTGTATACATTGTCTAAGCCTTGCAGTGAATAAATACTATTATTGCCTTTTTGAGTCAAACCCTCAGGGCCATTATCAACATCCAATAAAATAGCATCGAAGGTGGGCTGTCTAATATTTAGTAGCTCTCTTACGTCGCCAATATGTACCTTAGTGCGAGGGTCTTGTAGAGGATTATTTGCACAGTTACCAAGAGGCCCTTGATTCCACACCACAACTTCAGGTATCAGTTCAGCCACTGTGACTTGAGAGTTTAAAGTGACTGCTTTGAGTGCTGCAGCCAATGTATACCCCATACCTAACCCCCCCACTAATACCTGAGCATTGTTCGCTGATTTAACATGCGCACACCCCAGTTCAGCTAACTCTTTCTCTGAATTATACAAACGGCTATTCATGAGTTCACCGCGAATACCTGATAAACGAATGGAAAATTCATCGCCACGCTGAGTAAACTTTAATTCGCCCCCGTTATTGGGAATTTGTGCGGTTCCAAGTTGGATCCATGGGATCATAATACTGCCTAATGAATATGTGTATAAATAAAATTTAGATGTTGTAGTTTACCATAATTGCCCTCACAAAATTTACACAATATCAGTGTCTTATCGACAATATTTTATTGACTAATACTATGGTAAAACAGGCAACCAAGAATGTTTAGCCAAGGTATAAAGGAGTAGTTTCCAATTAAAGCTTGGCCATTTTCAACATCAGTTCACCGCCATATCACATGAAACCGATGGGCTGAATCAAGCATCCAATATATTGTTGTAAACATATCTAATTAACAGAAGAGTACTTGGGTTAAATACTTAATTTCTCACAACAATACGAGGATCATAAATCTGATCCGGGCAAGTTTCGACAACCACATCGTAAACAAATTCACCATCAGCGGTGTCAATTTGGCATTTAATTTCTTGTTTGTTTTTAGATTTCAAACTACATTTATTTTTAAATGGTTCTAGACCATTAAACTTTAATTCAAAACGGGAATCATTGCTGATTGTCCAAGTAATAAATTTTTGATTCGTTATACAGACGCAGTCTTTACCGTTCTTTCCACAGCTACTTGCCAAATTACTTCCCACACAATTATCCTCAGGAGACATTAATTCAACATAAGAAGCACAACCCGTACTGTCTACTTGAATAAGTAACTCTTGATTATTTTTCTTAAATTCATCGGCACTGACAGCGTTGAAACTTAGCAAACTGACAAACAGCGCAGCCAGCAAAACCCTTAAATTAATAGTATTTAATATTTTCATGTACTTATTTCCTTTTTAATCACAGTTTTAGCAATAGATATATTGCCTTCTTTAGACTACTTTTTGTCTTCCCCCTACGCTAATCCTTGGGGACTGCTTTACCATTGTAAAATTTGCTCTTGAAACTTTTTAAATTGGTGATCTTTTCTTAATAACTTGTTGGGATACCCCAATGTTAATGTCTTATTTAAGTACAAGAGAACATCACTGTCACTTGAGCAGTTATTTGCTACCAAAGCTAAATCGTAATAGATATAGGGATCATCAGGCTGTTCAAGCACAAGTTGTTCAGATTGTTTGATGGCTGCCTGACAGTTATCCAATTCCGAGTGATAACGTGCGATATTTGATTTAACTGTTTGATCGTTTGCATTAATAGTTGCATTTTTCCGAGCGAGATTGAGTGCAGCTTTATACTGCTGTCGCGCCGTAACTTGCTGATCACCAGCGTACTTGAGCGCATCAGCTAAATTGCCTCTAAAGATATAATTATTTGGACTAAGATTAACGGCTTGTTGATACATCTCAACCGCTTGTGTGAACTGACTAGCGAAAAATAGTGAAGTACCCAGGTTACTATATATGTTAGCACTAGATTTTATACTCAGTGCTTTACGCCAATTTTGTGTGGCTTTGTTAAACTCTGTGTTCAAATAATATGCAGCAGCTAAATTATTAAAAGCTTCTTCACTATTAGGTTGCAATACACTTTGCTTGTTGAACTGCAGACTCGCCTCAAAATAACGACCAGAATCAAACAAGAAAAAACCATACTTTTCGTAGTATTTCCAATAACCAGGTTCAGCTAGTATTGCTTTTAAATAATAGTGTTCACCTTGTTTAGACCGTCCCAAACGAGTAAATGATTGTGCTAATCCAATCAAACCCAAACTATTATTCGGTTTCAATTCCAACGCTTTAGTGAAGTGCTCTTTCGCTAATGAGTATTTACCTGATTCAAAGTATAGTCTACCCAATGCCAGCTCTGATTCAGCTTTAACATTACTCTGATTGTTTACTTTCTGGCATGCCTGACGCGCCAAGTCAAAAATCTGAGCTCCCATATTTAAACTGTATTGTTCCAGATACGTCTGGCACAATCCAGCCTGCGCCAGTTCAAAATTGCGGTCCCTTTCCAGAGCTTTTAAAAATAATTGCTCTACTTCCAGAAACTTGGTTTCATTATAGGCGTCTTTAAACGCCCCTTTGGCTCTAACGTAAAAGTCATAAGCATGGATATTGTTAGTGGGTTTAAACTGAAATTTAGATGATTCTTCATGTGGCATTAAAAAATTTAATGCATTAAATACTTGATGGGAGATGCCTTCATATAAAGTGAGTTGATCAGAGCTTGGTACAGTGCTTTTATTCGCCCATACTTGGAGACCACTTTGGCTATCAATTAACGTTGTCATGATGTGCACTTGGGCACCTTGTACGTTAACAACCCCTTCTAGTACATATTTTGCGCCAGTCCAATCACGAATTTTACCAAGTGAACTATCTAAAGGTAAGGACGCTAACACTCTTTCAGAAATGACTCTCAATTGCGAAAATTGTGATAAAAAAGTCAGCATTTCGGATTGTAACAACCCCACAGCATAATCTGCAGCCTGGTCACCAAGTTGCTTAAATGGCATGACAGCAACAGCATTAGAATAAAATTTGGCGCTTATTTCCTGTTTTACAACTTTATCATTAACTTGTGTAGCTGCATCATAGACTTGATTACCCAACAAAATAGCAAGTACTAGGCTAAAAGCAGTCGAAATTGTTATATAGGTTAGATCTCGATAGGCGTGTTTAGTAAGCTTTGGATGAGTGAAAAGATTGTTGTGTTTTCGATTAAAATTTTGGCGAAGTTTACACTCTGTCCACCAGTTATATATTAATACTAAAGGGAATCCAATAATCAGTGTAAGGAGCGCAAGTTTATCAAACCATTTGGCCGCATCGACAACGGGCAATGTTAAAGTAACCACTTGCATTAATACCCAAGCCATTACAATGTAGGTTCCGGCAATTTTAAACAAGCGAGTTTCACGCCAATAATTTATCCCGCCAAGAAGCTTAGCAGTGGTTGTAGCCTGGGATGTTTGATCAAAACTTACAGCCGTTTTGAGCACGTCAGCAGATAAACGAGTTTCATCAAGAGGCAACGTCATCACAATTACTCTATAACCTTTGCGGGGTAATGTTTGGATGAATCTGGGGCAGTCCTTTTTGTCATCGAGCAAATGGCGTAACTCAGTCATTATTGGACTGAGTTTTGAGCTAGCACCTTTTTTATCTCCCCATACATACTCTAGCAATGCCTTACGACTTACGACTCTGCCAGAACAACAACTTAAGACAAAAAGTACTTCCATTGCTTTGCCACTAACATGATGGTGTTGATTAAGTTTTACGATTACACTTTTATTGGGAAACACTAATATGTCACCCAACATAAAGCCTTCTCTTAGAGAGGACTCGATAATAATGTCATTAAAATTATCAATATTTACTAACTCGGAAATGTCTATTTCCTTCTAAGTTTGAAATGATTCCATAGTGAGACAATACTTTTATATGTTCACCAAACATTCCACACATAATTTAGAGACAATAAATCAATCGCTTATCAACTGATACAGGCGGAATTTGATCACTTAAACATGTGTTTTAAAAAACAAATTGACGGCGATCAACCTTCTTGATCTATTACTCAATTTTGCGAGTGAATTCTCATG
>CAJQKX010000436.1 GCA_905479025.1 uncultured Paraglaciecola sp. | reverse complement strand
TGCACCGTCTTTAACGACTATGGGGGTTTTACCTTGTTTTTTCGCTAGCTCAACAGTAGTTGAAATAGTTTTGTCAGACGTTTTGGCATGGGCAATGACCTCAGCCAGAGGCATTTTGTCCACGGGAGAGAAGTAGTGCAGGCCTATCACTTGTTCTGGCCTTTTTGCTTTTTCGGCAATTTGTGTGATTGGGATAGAGGACGTATTGGAGGCAAAAATAGTATGCTCAACACAGTTTTCTTCTACTTCGGCCACCATATTTTGTTTTAAGTTTAAATCTTCAAATACGGCTTCAATCACTACATCTACATCTCGAAAACCAGAATAATCGACTGAGCCTGTTAGTAATGCCATTTGTTTTTGCATCTCTGATTTTTGCATAAAACGACGTTTGACTTTTTTATTCAGAATATCAAAACTGTACTTAATGGCATTGGCAATACCTTCACTGCGGATATCTTTAATACGAGCTGGCAAACCAGCTTTAGTGGCCGTCACAAAGGCAATCCCCCCGCCCATCAAACCACCACCCAACACCCCCACTTTCTTTAAAGAAGCAGGTTGTACACCTTCTATACCTGTTTCTTTTTTCATATCAGTGGTAGCAAAAAATAAACTTCTAAGGGCCGCAGACTCAGAGCTCATGACCAAATTACCAAAATGTTGGGCTTCGACATCTAAGCCCTTCTTAAAACCTTTGGATAATCCCGTCTCAATACAATCAATGATAAGCGCTGGTGATGGATAGTTTCCTTGGGTCTTACTTGCAGTTTGTTTGCGGGCTTGGCTAAACATCAAATTTCGACCCACCGATGTATTCTCTAAGAATTTGCCCATTAGATCTAACTTAGGGCCTATACGTTTTGGCTTAGTTTTTTTCGCCATTTCAATGGCCACATCAAGCAGAATAGATTGGGGCACCATGTCATCAACAATGCCGTATTTTTTGGCTTGTTTGGCACGAACTGAGGCACCCGTCAGCATCATTTTCATGGCTTGCTGCACACTGATCAGTTTTGGCAAACGCTGGGTCCCGCCGCTTCCAGGTAATAAACCAAGCTGCACTTCTGGTAATCCTAATTGGGTTTTTGCATCGTCACTACAAACACGATAATGGCATGCTAACGCTAGCTCTAAACCGCCACCTAATGCAGGACCATGAATAGCCGCTACAAAAGTTACAGGCATATCTTCAATTCTTTGAAACATATCCTGACCGCCTTTGGCAATGGTCGTTGCGTCTTGTGCACTTTCACAAGCTGCCAACATACTAATATCGGCGCCAGCTACAAAAGAATTGTCTTTACCACTTATAACCACTACGCCCTTTATGCTGCTATCTGCGTTTATTTGTTCGAGTACAGTATTAATTTGTTCGGCAAATTCCACTTTAAGCGTATTCATGCTTTCGCCGGGTACGTCCATGGTTAATATGGCGATACCGTCATCACGCACATCCAGTGTAAAGGCGCTTTGTATTTCACTTTTTAAATCTGTTGATTGATTATTTGTTGTCATATTCTTCACATTCTTCACACTCTTCACACTTTCCACATTCTTCTCCTTAATCCGTTTCAACTATCATAGCTGCAGCTAAGCCACCTGCGGCACAGGCCGTTAGTAAACCAGCCCCCCCGCCTCGGCGATTTAATTCATTTAACATCTGCGTAATCATGCGCGTGCCCGTTGCGGCAAATGGATGCCCATAGGCTAAAGAGCTGCCCATGACATTAAATTTATCCATATCAATCTCGCCCGTCGCTTTAATTCGGCCTAATTTTTCTTGAGCAAATTTATCACTGGCGAACATTTTCATGTTAGCTAAGGTTTGCGCAGCAAATGCCTCATGCATTTCAATCAAGGTGAGGTCGTTTAATGTCATACCGGCTCTATCAAGCGCCATAGGTGTGGCATAAGAAGGCCCCATTAACATGTCTTTATGCACGTCTATCGCTGCCCAAGCATAACTTTTTATATATCCAAGCGGGGTATAACCTAATGCTTTGGCGCGACTTTCTGTCATCATTAATACAGCCGAGCCACCATCTGTAAGTGGTGTCGCATTAGCCGCGGTAACCGTGCCATGCTTTTTATCAAACACGGGACGGAGCTTGGCATAACTTTCAATTTTAGAATCAAAACGTACATTATTGTCTTTTTCTAATGCACCTTTAAAAGGTTCAGCATAAGCCGTCATCACTTCATTGGCTAACTTACCCTCGTTCCAACTTTGTGCGGCTAAGGTATGTGAACGATGCGCTAATGCATCTTGATCTTGACGACTGATATTATGAGATTTGGCCATTTGCTCGGCAGTTTGCCCCATAGATAATCCGGTGGAGTATTCGGCTACTGCCGGCGGCACTGGTATTAAATCTTTCAGACCTAATTGTTTAAGCACTTGCCATTTTTGCCCAACCGTTTTAGTTTTTTGTAGATCAGTTAATGCTCTGGCCAACTTTTTGGAAACACCTATGGGCGAGACAGAAGTAGAATCAGCGCCCCCTGCCACACCCACACTAATATTTCCGGCCATCATCGACTCAGCAATATTCACGGTTGATTGAAAACTGGTGGCACAGGCTCTAGAGACACTATAGGCATCGGTGTGCACGTTCATGCCAGTACCTAATACTATTTCACGGGCAATGTTCGGTGCTTCTGGCATTTGTACGACTTGACCGTAGACCAACTGCTCGATAATCATCGGGTCAACGTTATTACGCACTAACATTTCGTTGACCACCATTTTACCTAAGTCAACAGCTGGCACGCCATGAAAGTAAGTAGCCATTTTGGCAAATGGCGTTCTTAGGCCGGCAACAATAGCGATCCTGTCGCCTTCTCTTGTTTTGACTATCTGCTTAGCTGTCATATCATGCCCTTATAAATATTCAAACCTAGTGGTCTGACCTGTAAAGTGTAATAGATTGTACCTAGTTACGATAATGAGTTCAAGGTAACCCTAAATTCTTAATTATTACGCAATCAAAGAACTCATTTTTATGTCAACATCACCGAATCACTTGATGTAGATGGCACATATAGACTTCCTAAGTTTACACAACTTTTTTATTGGGTGGGTCGCCAACTCTTTGTAAAAATATTAATTTATCCCAAGTAAACATTTTTTTAAACTTTGTAACATTGTTTTTCTAAAGGGGAACCTTATATCGGTTAGCATAGTGAGTAATCTGGGTTGTGATCATATATACCTTAGTTAGTCCGACCATTATCAATAAGACTTAATTTAAACCAGTTCTGAACATTCGCAAATTAGAAGGAAGTAGTTAACACTATGGCAGCCGCACAATTTAAACAGTTACAAACATACCTAGACAGCCAAGTGGTGGGTCAACAAACACTAACAAAAAATATTTTAGTTGCGCTATTAGCGGATGGACACCTGTTGGTGGAAGGCCCTCCAGGTTTAGCAAAAACCCGAGCGGTAAATGCACTAGCGAATGGTTTAGAAGGTGATTTTCATCGGGTGCAGTTTACACCTGATTTACTTCCAGCAGATTTGACCGGAACAGATATTTATCGCCCAGAAAACGGTAGCTTCGAATTTCAAAAAGGGCCACTTTTCCACAATCTAGTCTTGGCAGATGAGATTAATCGAGCCCCTGCTAAGGTTCAGTCTGCATTACTTGAAGCTATGGGAGAAAGACAAATTACCGTAGGTAATACTACTTATGCTCTGCCAGAGTTATTTTTGGTTATGGCCACCCAAAACCCAATTGAACAAGAAGGCACCTATCCGCTGCCAGAAGCCCAGCTTGACCGTTTCTTAATGCATTTAGAAATTGATTATCCAGGTGCTGAAACTGAACTAGAGATTTTGCGCCTAACTCGCAATGAAGCAATGCACGTAGAAGTGGTTACACCACCTAACCTAAGCCAAGCAGATATTCTAAATGCTCGTCAAGAGGTATTAAAAATCCACTTAGATGAAGCATTAGAACAATATATAGTTCAGTTAATTATTGCCACGCGCCAACCACAGAGTTACGACGCTGAATTAGCTAACTGGATAGAGTTTGGAGCCAGTCCGCGTGCCACTATTGCTTTAGACAAATGTGCTCGGGCACATGCATGGCTAATGGGTAGGGATTTTGTTGGGCCTGACAATATTCAAGCTGTATTTCATAACGTATTACGCCATAGGTTGTTACTCAGTTACGAAGCAGAAGCGGAAGGGGTCAACAGTAATAAAGTGTTGGACAAAATTATGCAGCTAGTACCTGTTCCTTAGACTAGGTAGGTTAAAGGAAACAGTATGCAAGACATTGAAAAATGGTTATCTAAATACCAAAGCAACGGTGTAGATCTTGGAATCAAAGAGCTTATTCACTACCAAGGTAAAACAGCATTGTTAAACTTGTCACCACGCAAAACGGTGCAAGCCAAACTTGCAGGGGCGTATTTGGCTAAAACCAAAGGCCGTGGCATGGAGTTTGACGAAGCCCGCCATTATCAAGCAGGTGACGATATTCGAGCCATTGATTGGCGCGTCACAGCTCGTACCGGTAAAACTCACACTAAGCTATATCGTGAAGAAAAAGAACGCCCTGTATTTGTGCTCACCGACTTATCTTCAAGTATGCAGTTTGGTACCCAATTTTTATTTAAGTCAGTGCAAGCGGCTCACTTAAGTGCCCTCATTGCATGGTCGGCCAGAAAACGCGGTGATCGCATTGGTGGTTTGGTATTTAATCAGCATCAACATCTCGAATGTAAACCTTTTACCCGGCAAAAAGCGGTATTGTCACTTTTAAATAGTATGATCAAAGTGCAGCAAGGCGCGCAACAAACAGTGCAACAGGGACTGCAAACACCTAATCAAGATCAGATTACTCTGGGAAACGCATGCGCTAGGTTACGAAGGCTCGCTCATCCCGGCAGTCTAATCTTTATATTAAGCGACTTCAGTCAGTTAGATGAACTCGCTCAACAGCATATCGCTCAACTAGGTAAACATTGTGAGGTGATTGCTTACCCTATCAGCGACCCTTTTGAACATCAGTTGCCAAAGGTAAAAATGAGTCAAAGGGTGACCTTGAGTGATGGAGACAATAGACAACAAATTGTGTTAGGCGAAAAAGATACCGAATTGCAGTACAGCAATCAACATCAGGTTCATTTCGATAAAATTGAAAATACCCTAAAACAATGTAAGGCACAGGTGATCAGAATTGACGCTGGCCACCCCCTAGAATTGCAGCTAGACCGTTTTTCTGGGAGTAAAAACAGATGAATCCACTACAAGACTTAAAAGACATTCGCACACCCGCTTCAATAGAAAGCTGGCCACCTGCTTATGGATGGTGGTTACTTGTGTTCTTATTGGTAGTAGGCATATACCTGTTAACGATATGGCTGCTTAAGGTACAAAAAATCAGGTTAGCTAAACGCCAAGCTTTAAAAGCTCTGCAACAAATAGATGCCTCAAACCTTGACTGTGTGTCACAACTTAATCAATTATTAAAGCGTGTAGCATTAAACTATTTTCCCAACCAAAACGTGCAACTAATGCACGGTGCACAGTGGACCGATTTTTTAGTTAAAACACTTCCTAGCAAGAAAGCGAAACAAGTAACCGAAACCTTTGAGTCGATGCAACAAATACTTTACCAACCAAACACATCAGAAAACGCTGAATTTCCTCGTTATTCTAAATCGGTAGAAACATGGATTAAATACGCCCTGCCCCCTAACAAACATATGGTTAGCCAATTGGAGCAAAACAATGCTTGAATTTGTGTGGATGTGGGCATTCTTTTTATTACCTTTACCATTATTGGCGTTATTGCTACCTAGTAAAAAACTAGGCCAAGAAGCAGCATTACGTGTGCCTAGTCTAACGACTGGCATCGAAGCAAAAAATCAGCGTAAAGGTACAAAAAAACTGAGCGCATTATTGGCAACATTGGCATGGATTGCCCTCGTTTTAGCCACAGCTAGGCCCCAGTGGTTAGGTGAACCTGTTAGTATTCCTGCCGAAGGACGAGACTTAATGATAGCGGTCGATTTATCTGGCAGTATGAAAATTGATGACATGCAAGTCAATGGTCGTCAGGTAGACCGACTCAAAATGATTAAGTTTGTATTGAGTGATTTTATCAAACGGCGTGTGGGCGACAGATTAGGTTTGATTTTGTTTGCTGATACTGCGTATTTGCAAGCCCCCCTAACCTACGATAGGGAAACAGTAGATCAGCTATTAAATGAATCGTTAATAGGCTTAGTCGGTGAGCAAACAGCCATTGGTGATGCAATTGGACTGGCTATCAAACGCTTTGAAACCCGTAAAGAGTCGAATAAAGTATTAATTTTACTGACAGATGGTCAAAATACAGCAGGAAATATCACCCCGGAACAAGCGAATGAATTAGCCATCAACAATGGTGTGACTGTTTACACTATAGGAGTGGGTGCTGACAAAATGTTGGTTCAAAGTTTCTTTGGCAATAGGCAAGTAAATCCTTCACAGGACTTAGACGAAGGTATGTTATCTGACATTGCGATGTCAACCGGAGGCCGATATTTTAGAGCTAGGGATGCGAAATCTCTCAAACAAATTTATGCCACACTCGACGAACTTGAACCCATTGCCCGAGAAAGTAAACAAATGCGGCCTT
>CAJQKX010000435.1 GCA_905479025.1 uncultured Paraglaciecola sp. | reverse complement strand
GGTCCTTTACTGGTGGCGGGGTCACCCGTTTGCTCGCAAATAGCGACCGATAAGCCCGCCTTGACGCACTTGGCGAGATAGCCTTCGGCGGCATGAAAGGGGATACCGGCCATAGGAATAGGCTCGCCGGCTGATTTGCCGCGCGAAGTCAGCGTGATGTCGAGTAACTCCGCTGCGCGTTTCGCATCGTCGTAGAACAGCTCATAAAAATCGCCCATGCGGTAGAACACCAGCTCTTGCTGATGCTGCGCCTTGATTTTTAAGTACTGGCGCATCATGGGGGTGTGAGTGGTTTCTGGTGCCCTTGTTTCTACTTTGTTTTTTGTCATTTCGTTTAGTTAAGTGTTTGTTTTATATTGGCTTGTAGTTAATTGCTGGGTCTTGCAAGTTTTAATACAAGTCCATAAATAAATGTGGGTTTTAGTCTGAATTTTTGAATGGTATGTGTTTATGAGTGCGATTTTCTTAAAACCTATACCCGAGAATGCGTCTATCAGCTTTGTTGCATTGTTTGATGTGACCCATAACAAGCAGCATAAACTTTTAAAGCGGTGCAGAGTACCAGAGCTATGCCGAAACCACTATCGGCGTGAGCCACAGCAGCCATGATTGAAGCTAGATGATGAGGTACAGGCGGATGTTGGTGAGTATTCATGCCTGAGTATGAGTTGCGGGAAAAATTGGTTCAATTAAAAAAGAGAATCAGTGCAAAAAATTTAACGATTTTTATCTGGAAAGTGGGTAGTTAAATAACGCCTTGTTGCTTCCGGTGTGGTTGGGTAGCAACTGCGTTCAAAGCGCTTGAATAAGATGCTTTCAGCACGTTTGAGTATTTGCGCTTCTGACAGGTTGTTTGTTGATTGGAGTAGGAGGCTGGTTCTAGAGTTGATCTAGCTCATCATCTTCGTGGTCGTAGATGTTTTCAGTAAGGGAGTGTGATGAGTCATCGACGAATTTCCCAAGGGTCAGACCAATAGAGCCACCGGTTGCTCCACAGATAAGGCCGGTAATAACTGCTCCGCAGACTGCACCAATGGGGGAGCCGATAGGGCCCAAGTTGAAACCAACTTGAGAGCCGATTCGTGCACCCTTTGTTATGGCCAAAACACCACTGGTTGCACCGGCTACAGTGCCGATAGTCCCGCCAGTTCGTCGGGCTATGTTTCTGAGCTTGATATGGGTTGAATTACATTTGGGGCATGAAATTGTCATGGTTATATCTCCGTCGATTTAGTTACGCGCGAGGGCGTGTACATGACGGTGATATATGTCTGAAATTGGATGGGTTTCCTAAGCTCTTACATTGCTTGTCTGTTAAAGCCGTCTAGGCATTGAGTTACTAAGAGGTTGATGGTGTCTGTGTTGTTAAATCTTGTACTCTCTTGTACTATTCTGACAACTTTTCAGTTGTTGATAATGAGTGGCATTGCTCCTATGGGTGATCAAATATTAACCGTAAAAGATGTGGCCGATTACCTTAAGGTAAATGAGCGCACAGTCTATCGAATGGCTGCTTCGGCTAAGCTCCCTGCTTTCAAAGTAGGGGCCTCTTGGAGGTTTAAGGAAGCCGATATCGAGAAGTGGATCAAAGAGCAGTCCAACGACAGCGACGGTGATAATTGATGCTGCAGTTGGAACAACTGAATGACGCTATAGCGCGAGCTGCCATAAATAGATCTCGGCTGGTATTTCTGTCGGAACAACAAGCGGAACACCGTGATTTGGCGGAGTGCGAGCAGTTAAGTATTAACAGCCTGTTATCAGCGCAGTTGATAGTAATACCAAGGCAGGATAGGGCGAAAGCCGTTGCTCAATTAGTAGCAAGGTTAATTAATGCTACTGCAAGTGATGTGGTGTTAATTACTGGCTTGCAGATTTTTTTTGATCGTAGCCTGTCTGTTGATCCTATTCGACTGCTGGCGAGTTGTTCTAAGAATAAAACACTCCTGGTCTCATGGCCTGGTGATAAAACGAGTTCCGGCTTGAGCTATGCCACGCCTAGCCACCCGGAACATCGAACTTATAAAGCATCGGATTTAAGCGATGTGATTTTTTTAACAGCTGATGCACAGCTGCATTTGAGGGATGTAAATGAAATACGGTGATTTAATTCAGTTTGAACCATTAGAGTCTGTATTGCAGCTACGTGATGCTAACGATGAGCAGACTGCAGCGAACATGGTAAAGACATATGTGGTTTCTGATGAAATGGCGGAACGCCTAACTGATATTGTCTTTCCTCAACTGCAGTTTGAAACACCTGCGGATAACAAAGGTGTACTAATTGTCGGTAACTACGGTACAGGTAAATCACACCTGATGTCTGTAGTTTCCAGTATTGCCGAACATGAAGGCCTGGCTGCTGAGCTTAACAATCCTCAAGTCGCTGAAGCCGCAAAAAGCATTGCAGGTAAGTTTAAGGTTATTCGTACTGAAGTCAGTGCAGCATCTGAAATGTCATTGCGAGATATCGTCACTAGTCTGCTTACTGATGAGTTAGAAGCCATGGGTGTGAGCTATGTCTTTCCTGCTGCGGACCAAGTCACCAATCACAAGAATTGCTTTGAGGATATGATGGCTGCTTTTCAGGCCGTTCACCCGGACCATGGTTTGTTATTTGTCGTTGATGAGTTGCTGGATTATTTAGACTCCCGTAAAGACCAACAAGTGGTACAGGATCTTGGCTTCATGCGTGAAATCGGAGAATCCTGTAAAGAACTTCGATTCCGATATATTGCCGGTCTTCAGGAGGCTATCTTTGATAGTCACCGCTTCCAGTTTATTTCGGATCGTATCCGTCGAGTGAAGGATCGCTTTGAGCAGGTCTTCATCGCTCGTAACGATATCAAATTTGTTGTCTCTGAGCGTTTGTTGAAAAAGACTGCAGATCAGCAGGCTAATATCCGCGACTACCTGACTCCATTTGCCAAATTCTACGGGAACATGAATGAGCGTCTGGATGAGTTTGCAAACTTGTTTCCCGTTCACCCGGATTATATTGATACCTTCGAGCAAGTCAGTGCCGTTGAAAAACGCCAGATACTCAAAAGCCTATCGATTAGTATGAACAAGTTAATGGCACAGGTCGTACCTAAGGAGTATCCAGCTTTAGTTGCCTACGATAGTTACTGGAAAGAGTTGAGTGCTGATGCCGGTTATCGGACTATTCCGGACATTCGCGAGGTCATTAACGTCAGTAACGTATTGCATGAGCGTATCAGCCGCAGTTTCACTCGTCCGGCTTACCAAGATATGGCGTTGCGCATTATTGATGCTCTGTCTCTGCATCGTTTGACCGTCAATGATATTCACGCTCCGGTTGGTGCTACAGCAAAAGAGCTGCGTGATACTCTGTGCTTATATCAACCAGGTATCGAAGACTTGGGTGGTGACCCCGCAGATGACTTATTGTCCCAAGTTGAAACTGTTCTACGTGAAATACACAAAACCGTCAGTGGCCAGTTCATCTCCGGCAATCCGGATAACCAGCAATTCTATATTGACCTGAAAAAGACCGACGATTTCGACGCCATTATCGAACAGCGTGCTGAAACCCTTAGCGATGAGGCTAAAAATCGTGCCTACCACAAGGCGCTATACAATATTCTGGAGTGTTCTGACTTACCTAGTACTGAGTTCAGAAATCTCTGGGGTGATGAAGTTATCTGGTCCGAGCGCAACAGTGGCCGTATGGGATGGCTGTTCTTTGGTACACCGAATGAGCGCAGCACCGCGTACCCTCCTAGAGATTTTTACCTTTATTTCATTCAGCCATTTGATTACCCAAAGATCAAAGATGAAAAGCGTACCGACGAGTTACAGTTCTTTTTGTCTAACTTTGATGACCAGTTCAAGTCGGCCTTAGAAAATTATGCCGCAGCAATAGATCTGTCAGGTACAGCTTCTGGGCATGCCAAGCAAACCTATGAAGCTAAGGCCAGCAATTTCCAGCGGGACATGAATAAATGGCTGCAGGAGAACATGGCCAAGGCCTTTGAAGTTGTCTATCAGGGAAAGAAGAAGCCTTTGATGGATTGGGCTAAGGGGGTTGATTTCAGAGCCCGCGCTGGTTTGGGTGCCAATGAGCGAATCAATTTCCGAGATATGATTAACACCATTTCCGGCATTTGCTTGTCACATCACTTTGAAGATATTGCGCCGCAGTACCCACAGTTTTCAGTGCTGGTCACGCATCGTAATCGTGAGCAGTATGCCAAAGATGCGCTTCGAGTAATTAGTGGTGGCAACCCAACCAAGCAGGCGACTGCAGTGTTGGATGCATTAAAACTCTTAGATGGCGATCGCATTACGCCTAATGAATCTCCCTACGCTCAATTTATTGTCAGCAAGTTAAAGGAAAAAGCGCAAGGCCAAGTGGTTAACCATGCGGAGTTGTTAGAGGAAGTTAATGGTGCTGAGTACCTAGCTCCAGAAACCTACCGTCTGGAAAATGAGTGGACAGCAGTACTGTTGGCATCGTTGGTCCATTCCGGTGATATTGTTCTGGCTATACCGGGTAATAAATTCGATGCCTCAAAATTGTCAGAGCTAGCAAATACACCCGTAGACGATATCGCCGCTTTTAAACATATCGAGCAACCTAAAGATTGGAACATGCCAGGGCTTCAGGCGCTGTATGAATTGCTGGGTTTAGCGCCTGGGTTGGCGATAGAAATCTCCCAAAACAAAGATGGCAGTATTGCTTCATTGCAGGACCGAATTGCTGACAGAGTAAGAAGGTTGGTGACTACAACCCACAGTTTGCGAGAGCAATTGCCATTCTGGGCAAGTCATGTTTTAACAGAGGCAGAGGCTGATCAATACAAGCAACAATTAGCCGACACTAAAAACTTCCTTGAGGGCCTGCAGGCTTATAACACAACCGGAAGGCTTAAAAACTTTCGTCATAGTGCTGATGACGTGCGTAGTCATAAGGCTGGCTTAGATCAGCTAGAAGCAATTGAGCAGCTTCAACAAGTGGTTGAAGAGTTGAGCGGCTTGGCGATGTACTTGTCTAAGGCTGAAGCGGTATTACCTATCGCCCATGTCGATGTTGAGGGCTGGCAAGGGCGCTTAAAAGCCGTGCGTGCAGATCTACTTGAAGCATTGGGTGATGTTAATAAACGACTGAAGTCCGGCTTCCAGTCTAAGGCAATCAACCAGCTGGCAGATTTAAAGAACGAATATATCCGTATCTACTCAGCGTTATTTGCCAAAGCCCGTTTGACCGTTAATGAAGATAAGCGCAAGCGTGACTTGCTTAATGATGCCCGCATCGGACAACTGCAGGCATTGAGCACTGTTGATATTCTGCCTAGCAATCAGTTGAATGAATTTCGCAATACGCTAGCGAGCCTCAAAGCGGCCAGCGCGCTCTCAGAAAAGGATTTACAAGCTGACCCTATACCCAGTAATTCAGACTTTCAGCCCAACCATGAAGACCTGTCTATCCCTGCCGCTCAAAAATTAGAGCAGTTAGAAAGCAAGTTGGATTATCTCGTTCAGGACTGGACACAAAATCTATTGGATAACCTCGAAGACCCAGTGACCCATGACAGCCTAAACCTACTGGCTAATGAGGAGCGCACCCAAGTTGATGGCTTTATCAGTAGTAAGGCATTGC
>CAJQKX010000434.1 GCA_905479025.1 uncultured Paraglaciecola sp. | reverse complement strand
CACTTCAAAAAATTAAAAGCCGCCGAGTTAGGTGAGAAAGTTGTAATTGATACGCGCGGCGTCATTAAGTAATTGATGATTAGAGCCGCTATTTTCTTTCAGGCTTTTTTTCTTTGCTCAATGATGACATTTGTTGTTTTTACAAGTGCAAGTGAAAAGATTACAGTCGTACCTGCGATTTCTGGAAACCCGATTTTATCTAATTCTAAAATTATCGGTGGGATTGTTTCGAATAATATTAAAGTCAGTCTCGTGGCCGGAGAATATGAGCCTGTCAGTTTTGTTATTGAGTCTGACCAAGACCTAAGCCAGCTTATGTTAGTCGCACATCCTATTAAAGGTCATGAGTCCATAATAGATCAACGTCATATAGATATTAAGCTAGTAAAAGAATGGTATCAGGCGGATCAAGCATGGATTGGTCGCTGGGATAAGAAAAAAAATAGACATTTAGTTCCTGAGCTATTGCTAAATGATGATGCACTTGTGGCAGTTGATTACAAAAAAAAGAAAAACTATCTAAAAATAAATAAAAATAAAAAATCTATTTATAAAGATATCAGTACCTCTGGCGATAATGTTGGGGCGCTAATAATAAAAGTTGATGACTTAAACGTTATTGACAGTAAGGTGTTACTTCCTTTTGACCTCCTTGCGGGGAGGAAAAAGCAAGTATGGATAACTATTCATATGCCGAGTGATACAACTCCAGGGATATATAATTCACGAGTCTCATTAGAGCATGAAGGGATTGTTCTCCAAGATATAAGAATTCAAATAAGTGTTAGGCCGTTCTCTCTTTGCAATCCTTTGGTTGAATATAGCTTATATTATCGTGGGATTTTATCGAAAGCGGGGGCAAGTATATCTTCTGAAGGTAAAAGTGAGGAACAACTCGAGTACGAGTTAAATGATATGCTAAGGCATGGCGTAACAAACCCAAACATATATCAACCAATAAAAAATTTAGAATATTTAGATCGGTATCTAAAAATCAGAAATAAAGTTGGTATGAGTAATAGTACGATTTATTTTTATGGGATAAGAACTGGCAATAAAGATAAAAATTACTCTTATAATAAAATTATTAAAGATGTGGATAAAGCTCGGCCTGTGTTTGATAAGTACGGAGTAAAAAATTTATATATTTATGGTATTGATGAAGCAAGAGGCTCTCTACTTGCTAAGCAAAAAAAACTATGGAATCGTCTGTCTGATCGAGGGATTAAAGTTTTTGTAGCGGGTTATAAGGGTACTTATAAATCTGTTGGTGAGAGTTTAGATTTACTTGTTTATGCAGGTAAGCCTGACCGTGAAGAGGCTGCTAAATTTCAGGCGGCAGGGAAGAAGATTTATAGTTACAACAATCCTCAAGTTGGCGCTGAGGATCCAGAAATTTATAGACGTAATTATGGTCTCGAATTATGGCGATCTGGATTTGATGGTGTTATGAATTATGCTTACCAAGGATCGTTTCAATCAATATGGAATGATTTTGATCATCTGCGCTTTAGAGATCATAATTTTAGTTATCCTACAGCGAATGCTGCGATAGGTACTATCGCTTGGGAGGGGTTTCGCGAGGCGGTTGATGACTATAAATACATAGTTACACTAGAGAGGGGGATAGCCTCAGCTGCAGAGGAAGATTATGATTCTGTTAGTGAAGCTGAAAAGTATTTAAAAAATTTAAAATCATCTGGTTTTACTGATTTATACCTAATGCGTGAAAATATTGCAGAGCATATCACTAAAATCAAAGGAGGTTGCCAAAATTAACTTATTTATAATTATGATGAGCGATTTATTTAATAGGTTTTTTTGTGAGAATCAATAAAGCGTTAATGTCTAGCGCAGCTTTAAATGTGATTACTGTAGTTATTTACAGCGTCGTATTGCAATTAATCGTTTTACCTTTCATGGCACAGGTTGTGCCGCAAAAAAGCTTTGGTGAGTTACTTACGCTGTTTGCCATAGCTAATGTTGTGGGGATGGTTTTGGGAGCAGCGATCTCAAACTTGATACTAAGGGATAATATTCATAAGGAGAGTATTGATTTCTCTCTATATAACCAATTGTTTCTTTTGTTTTCAGTTTTAGTGTTCCCAGTGTTATGTATTGTCCTTACTTTTTATTCAGCAGTGAATTTTTTCCCCGTTATTTTAATAACGTACTGTCTAGCTATTAGGACATATCTTTCAGTAGAGTTTAGATTGCAGTTAAATTATGTGGTTATTTTTTGGATTAGAATGGCAGTGGTTCTAGGGTACCTATTAGGGATATACCTATTTCAACAAGGTCTTATATCCAATGGTCTAAATGTGCTTCTCCTTGGTGAGCTATTGGCGATGTTATTATTGTTAAGGCTTTCTACTATATCCCGCACTGGTACTTTAGTAACTAAGGTTGAAATATCCGAAATGTCTCGCTACTTAGGACTATGTGTATCACAAGGTAGTCAAAATATTACAACATATGGCGATAGACTGATTTTATCTAAAGTAATAGATTTTTCTGCAGTACCTGTATTCTATGCTGCTGGATTAACTGGTAGATTGGCTCAAATGTGTGCTGAGACGATGTCCGGCGTGTTACTTAGCTACATCTCAAAATATAAATTAAAAATTACATCAAGATATGTGGTTATTTCTGGACTGATGGCTACTGTCGTTTGTTTTTTTTCTTGGTATGTTATGCAGTTTGTATCACCTCTGCTTATTCAGTTACTTTATGTAAATTTTTATGCAGAGAGTCTACCTATTTTGCCCTGGGTAAATGCAATTTTTGCAATAAAAATAGCGGAAATATTGTATCGTCCAATATTCATAACGCTTGTGCCAATAAAAATTATCGTAGGATTTGATTCATTCATCGTTGTTATATTTTTACTTGTAGGGGTTGTTGCGGCGATTTTATTTGGTTTGAAAGGGTTTGCAGCTGGGTTAGCGATGATCAGTCTAGTGAAGTTCCTCGGTTTGTTTTTTTTAATGCTTTATTATTCTAGGTTAAAAGCCACTTAATGGAGAAATTATGCAGTTTTATTTAGCTACTGCAGTTTTACTACTTTTTTGCTCAGGTGTATTACTTGTTGTAAGGTGGCCTCAAGTTAGTCTTGCGATTTTCCTTGGTTTATATGCAGCCGAGCAAATTTTGATGGCAAATTTTCCATTGTTTCGGCAATTTGGGTCTCTCTATAATTATTTTGTAGGTGCTATTTGCATCTTCTCAATAGTAGTTTCAGTCGTCAAATTCGGTATTCCCCGAATAATTCGAACCGATCTCGCGCTGTTTACAGCCTTCTTTTTGTTAGTATCCCTCTCTCTTCTTTGGACTGTATCGCCTATTAGCGCAAAGTTTGCTTATACGCATTTTGCATTAGAGGCAACACTTGCATTTTTGTTACCCATGTTTGTTATTAGGAAAAAAGAGGATTTAAAGGTTTTCCTTATTTATTTAGTAGGTTTTGGTTTATTGACATCGTTATCATTAATTTTTATACCTAAAGCCGGTATAGGTGGAAGAATGCTATTGGTTGAGGGGGGGACTGTTTTATCTCCAGCCACATTGTCTGGTTCATGTATTATATTACTGGCAACAATGTCGAAAGAGTCCTTAGGTGACATTCTCTATAAATTTCGTTTTGGTATAATTCTTTTGCTTGCTCTAGGTTGCTTCTTAAGCGGTGCCAGAACGCAGTTCTATATAAGTATATTTTTGGCTCTTTTTTCACTGGTATTCCTTTTTGGTAAATATAAGTTAAAAATGATAGGCAGTTTAATCGGTTCTGGAATTATGGTGCTATTTATTGCTTATTTAGTATTGCCGTCTGATTTTTGGGAGGTGATTATTCGAGTGGCAGGGAGATATGATAGCGATCAATTTGATACAGGATTAAATCAGCGTGTTTCGATGATTGAATCTATTCTTGGTTCTAATCAGGTTCTGCTTGGTAATGGACTAATGTCCTGGGGCTTTCTAAGTACTGGTTTGGATGTTTATGTTTATCCACATAATTCATTGGCACAAATCTATTATGAAATTGGACTCGTTGGGTTATTTCTATTCGTAATGTTTCTAGCCGCTAGTTTTTTCTCGGCAAAGAGAGTTTTGAAACTTTCTAAGAAAACTGGTTGGGGTAAAGAGATCACATGGAGCTTTATACTATACCTTTTATATGGGTTGATTCTTTCTTTTAAACAGGGAACATTCATGTCCTGTTTGGAAGTATATGTTGGGGTTTCAATGCTAGGCACTTTTTGTATTATGTCTGAAGATATTTATAAGGCTCGTCGCCGTGAAGCCAGAAGAAAACAGATTCAAAATAAAGCATAAAAATTTAATTAGATGAGATTCAGTTATGCGGGACCCAAAAGAAAAAAATCTGCTTTTTTTATTGCCGGTACAAACACAGCCTAGATATAGAAAGCGTATTATTGCTTTAAAGGGCTATGCAGAAAAATGTGATGCACTCTATTTTGAGCGAGACTATTTTAATGGTTTGCCTTTGCCTATTGATAGTAAGTCAGTAGGGCGGCTTGGTCATGGGAGTTATGTCAGTCGATTATTTGTTTTATTTAGTGCGATATTAAAAATAAGAAGAGAATCAAAGGATTATCGGATAATCTATACTTTTGGTCTAGATATGGCACTGCTTACAGTTGTCGCCAGTTTAGGTAGAAAAATTAAAATTGTTTATGAAGTATCAGATATCAATCCAATTCTTTTACAGAAAAACATGATAGGTCGATGTGCAAGATTGACTGAAAGATTTGTTACTAGAAATATTGATTTGCTAGTAGTTACTGCTGAAAAATATCTTACTGGTTATTTTTATCCGATTTTAACGATTCCATCTTATCTTAATGTTCTGGTTGTTGAAAATAAAATAAATTTGGATAAAATTCCAAGTGTTAAATGTGATTTTCAGAGTGAAAAAATTCGCATAGGATATTTTGGTTTGCTACGATGCGAGCAATCATGGCGCGTTTTGTCTGAGCTTGTTAAGGTTTCAAATGGCGGCATCGAGCTGTTGGTTATGGGGAAGCCTATACGTCCGGTCGATTTGCCAGCCCAGGCAAATGAAATGGATGGGGTTGAGTATAAGGGGGAGTTTTTGTGGCCCGACGATCTTGCTGCTATGTATGGTGCTGTAGATCTGGTATGGGGGTGTTTCCCCTATGGTGCGGCTAAGCCCGGCAATTGGCAATGGGCTAGAACTAATCGATTCTATGAGGCTTGCTTTTTTAATAAGCCGATTATTACGTTAAAAGATAGTGCCGACGCTGAATCTGTTGAGTTATTGAAAATTGGTTTTCAAGTTGATCTTGAAAATATCCAGGAAGCAGTGAGCTTTTTAAATAAAAAAATAAATACGAATAATCTTAAGGCTTATCGAGACCGTTACAAGGATGTAGATGATAGCGTTTACCTTTATAGCAATGAGCATGAATTATTAGCTAAGAAGCTTCATCTATTATAATTTTCAATGTTTTCAAATTGATTCAGTGTTGGTTAAAGATAATTAGGAGCGTTTAGGTGATATTTTGTGGTGATTTAGTGTATCCAAACAAGTCGGAACAATTAAGTGATAAGAGAGCAGCGGGTTGCTCTAGCGATTTTTGGGATCTTCCTAAGTTTGTGAACTTTGAGTCTTGTGTTGCGTTAAATGAAATGACTAAGCTGACTGAGGGGATTGCCTTAAGTTCTGATAGAAGCGTGATTGATTTTTTAAATGGATTGAATGTCCAAGCTGTTTCTTTTGCCAATAATCATATCTTCGATTATGACATTGATATTGTTGAACAGAAAGGTTTCCTCCATGCTAATGGAATCTCTTCTACGGGCGCGGGTAAAGATCTGAAAGAAGCTTCATTGCCATTTCACTATCTTGAAGAAAATATGCTGATAGTTTCTTTTGGGTGGAACGTCATACGTTGCCATTATGCTACTAATACGGAAGCAGGTGTTAATCCCTATGAATACCCTGAAGTCGAACGGCAAATAAAATCATTAAGAGATATGCATCCCAATAAAAAAATTGTCGCGGTTTTTCATTGGAATTATGAGTTTGAACAGTATCCTCAGCCTGCCGATCGTGAGTTTGCAAGACATTTAGTCGATTTAGGTGTTGATGCTATTGTTGGTCATCATTCACATATTATCCAAGGTTTTGAATATTACAAAGAGGTGCCTATTTTTTATGGTTTAGGAAATTTTTATTTTCCAAGCGCTAATTTTGATGGTTTCGATTTGGCTTTCCCTGAGGTTGCAAATACTGGGCTATCCGTTAAGTTTGATGGTGATGCTTGTAAAATCTACATTACTCGATTAGAGGCGAATAATACTTTATCTGTCGTGGAAGAAGGGCGCCCTCAGGATAGTGATTTTCTAAAAAATCTTTCACAGTTTTCTGGTATGAGTCACTCCGAATACAAGAATTTTTTTCGTAAATTTCGAGTTAAAAGAAAAGCTCTGCCAATATATTATTCTTATAAAGATAATTTTATTAATTTTATTAAAGATAAATTTGTAGTGCTTAGGCAAAAGCCAGTTGATTTGTTGGGAAGAATAAAGGGCGCAAGATGAAGTTATTTTTAAAAAAAATAGCTGAAAGAGTCCCTTTTTTTATTGGGCGATATATGGCTTTAGTCCCTTTTTCTTTTCGTCTTGGTAAAGACTACAAGCGATTTCGAGATGCCTTGCAAGAGAGCGAAACAGTGGCTAGCGAGTCACAGGACATAGTTAAAACTTTCTCATCTGTTTTTGAATATGCAAAAAAAAACCACTCTTTTTATATTGATTTATATACAAAGCATGGAGTGTTTGATCTTGAAATAAAATCGTTAGAAGATATCGATAAAATACCTATTATAGATAAGTCCATGATAAGAGGTAAGCTCGAATTTTTTCATGGGGCAATGAAGATCAACACTGGAGGGACTTCAGGAGCACCTCTGGCTTTTTATATAGATAAAAATGCATTTTCTAGAGAGTGGGCGCACATGCATTTTATCTGGGGGCAAAAAGGATATTCTTATACCGACGTAAAATTAACCTTTCGCGGCAAGAATCTTGGATCCAAAGCGATTATTTATAATCCAGTTCATAATGAATTTATTGTAAACACTTATCTGCCTGCATCATCATATATAAACGAGCTCATAGCGCTTATTAAGCATCGAAATATTAAATATATGCATGGATATCCATCGGCTATATTTAATTTTTTGAAGGAGGCTGAATTTATTTTAACTGAGGATCAATCTCGAACTTTAAGGGGTACTATTAAGTGTTGCCTTTTGGGCTCTGAATTTCCCCCTCCTCATATTAAGGAGTACCTTGAAAGAACCTGGGGCTTCGATTATGTTTCTTGGTACGGGCATAGCGAAATGTGTATTCTTGCGTATGATCAGGACGGAAGTAATAATTATCAATGCATGCATAGCTATGGTTATACCGAGGTCGTAGGTGGAAGGCTTATAGGGACCTCTTTCCATAATAAAGATATGCCTTTGATTCGTTATGATACTGGAGATTTAGTTCAGGGTGATTTCTATGACAATGGATTGTTAAGCTCATTTTCTATCAAAGAAGGTAGAGTTGGTGATTTCGTAGTTGATAATGACGGTAAACGTATTCCATTAACAGGTCTCATATTTGGCCGTCATCATGAGATTTTTGAGGTTGCTAATTCTGTTCAGATCTATCAAAAATCTCCTGGGCATGTCGTTTTGATTGTGTGTAGCGATCTGATCAGTAATGAGGATGAGGCGTTAGCACTATTTGATTTGAGTGCGGTTAATCTTAGCTTCGAGGTTAATATTGTAAAATCTCCTATATTGACTGCGGCTGGAAAAATGCCACTTAAGTTGGAAGCTTATAACTAAGTTTTTTGATGGCATAGGCTATCATTGGTTTTTTCCCATATACCGGAGCGGGGACCATTTTCTTCGCACTTCGTAAAAAAGTGCCTATAAAATAACAGTTCTCTAATTTGCCGGAATTTTTAACCGTATTTGGTGTTTAATTAGTCTTTATTTGGTTTTAGATGGACATCCGTTTATATTTTTTCTGATCTTATTTTCGTAAAAGAACGGATTTCATGTGTTTTTTTGTAGAGTTTAGTGAGTAGATTGAATGATAATTTAAGGAAGGTGGTTTGTTCTATGAGGTCTATACTTATCTAATACATGTCGTCATGCGTTAATATATTTTGGTTGAACGAGAGGCATCACTGTATCTATTGCTGGTCTAATAATGATCTTTTTACGATTTCCTTATGTTGTTTTATTTTTGAGGGATTTGAATATTAGATAAGATTAGAGTGATATCCATTCAATCTTCCTTTAATTTTAAAGAGTTATTGATAATAATGAAACAAGTTCTACAGAATTTAAAAACAGGCGATACCATTTTAGAAGACGTACCTTGCCCATCGCTGGGTTCGGGTTCTGTCCTTATTCAAACGACAAGCACTCTTG
>CAJQKX010000433.1 GCA_905479025.1 uncultured Paraglaciecola sp. | reverse complement strand
ACCAATAGTTTTTCAAGCAAATTAACTTGATAAACCTCGCCATTTTCATCCAAGACTAACTTACCGTCGGCACCAAATTGCTCAACCTTTGCAGCAATACGCTCAGCAGAATCTTCATCATAACTCACAGTACTTTTAGCATTGTGTAACATATCGTTAAATGACTTGATTCTATAAGGCACATTGGCATAGCTAAAAATCGATTTATTGAGTAATTGTGCTAATAACTTTGGATGAAACTGTTTAGACAGTTCCAACATTTTCAGCAAATAAATAATCTGGTGATCACCCCAATACCCAATGTAACTCCATGGATCATCAGGCTCTTCTACTTCCCAATCTATTCCACCCTTGGTAATACGATAAGGGTTATAACCATCTATAGTTGATGCGTTTACAAATTTAGCGATAACACATTCAATAAATTCCGGATAACTAAAAGTTAATGCTTCCCAATTTTGAAAAATATCACGCCAGTTACCTTGATACGACAACAAGCGATGTCCAGCATCATCTTTTAATTTGATTTCAAATTGATTCCATGGGCGACTAGGATCACCATGTCTTCGACCAAAAGTGATAGGCAAATATTCAGCAGCTAGGCGCTCTAATTGAGGGTCATTAAGTGAAGTAATGATGCTAGAAAAGTCTTGCAATGCAATCTGTTCGGGCAACTGAATCAACTTTTCTAGATGCCTGTTGTACACATTAATATTGAAAGTTTTTAAGGTGGCAATAAAGTCTCTGGTTGATAAGGAATATTGATTATCAAACACTCCCCCTCTTAAATTATTAAAAAGAGTATTGGCGTAATGGTGTACTGAAACATTTTCTTCACTTGTCAGTTGAAAACCATCGGACGCAGCCATAATTCGGGCCAAAGTATCAGAGCCTTCAATTATAGAGTCAGACAAGTCTGTCAGTATTTTATTTTGGTCACCCAAAGACTGTATCAAGGCGCTGACCTGAGACTGGTTTTGTTCGAGATTAGCCACTAACTGCCATTTTTTGCTCTGCAGTGGGAGCAATTCAAACTCTACATTGAGCAAATATGCACCACGTACACCCCGCTTAGCATTTTCGGTTTCTATGACGTCATTGCGCCAAAACTTTTCAAGTTGTGCATTACACAGTAATACCTTGTATTCATCGAAGCCCGTTGAAAATACTGTATTAGCTTTTAATGATTCACTGGGCTCTGCACGGTCTGTAATACCCGAATATAGAGTAAACATTGCCAGACCAGTTGGCCTGTGCAACTCACTCCATTTGTAGGCATCAACCAAATTACTGGAGACCGTCTGGGTAAAACGTGGCGTGCCAGCTGGTAATATATTTTGTAATCCATCAATCATGTTAACTGAAACAGCGTCTTCAGATAAATTATGCAATTCACACTGACGAGAAAAACCAAACTCATCACTGGTAGCCCATGTGTAACGAAATGCTAATTGAAGGTCATGATTAACTTCTTCAAAACAAATTTTATCACCTAAAATATTTTTATATAAATTTTGGCTGATTTCATATTGATGATTGAAATCTTTGTTAAAGGCATCCCACTTGTAAGCTTTGCCTTTTTTGTTAATTTTAAGCAGCGTTTTGCTGCCTGTGTTAGCGGCATCTTCATGAATTTTGTCTACTGGGGCGTAAGGAAATAATGCTGTTTCTGGGGATATTCTGCCAGCAGTCAATCCCCCAGTTGAGGAAACAAATAACCAGTGGTCACTGTCTGAAATTAAACTGATAAAAAAGGGAGCCATTTTCTGCATATTATGAATAGCGTAATAACGCTCCCCTTGCATATCAATAAATTCGCCTGCTACATCACTACTATTAGGGGCTGAAAAGCTCATCGCCACACTCTCTTAATTTAATAAATTACACATTCGTAATTTTGTTTAAAACCAAAGGCAACCTACGTCATTTAACGACATTTCAAAAAAAACCATTTAAGAGTGGTTATCAATCAAAACTCGTTTTAGGATGGCGCAGAACAACTACACAAAGGTTCGTCTTCTGAAAATTTGCAAAGACACTAAGCTATGTTTCACTTAACGCAATAAAAATAAGTTAAGAGGGACTGAGCTTGCGACTAAGTAGATTTACAAATTTGTAACATCTACAGTTTATTAATTAAGACTACATCCCCCGTTTTTAATGGCCTTAAGTGCTTACTAATTTACAATTTTCACACTTTCGTCCGCCCCACCTTTTATCTGTACCGTCTTACCGCATTTACCATCGACGATATTAACCTTTGTGTTACAAAACCAACCATGTCGTTAACATTATGGTATTTGTGCCATATGTAAACAGCTGTTAACCTTGTTCAAAGACTTGTTTAAACAAGCAACATAACGAGCGGATTGCACTTTTTAAAGACTATTATCGGAGATAACCATGGTAAAACATAGCGTTAAAAGAATGACGCATATTCTTTCAGCTTCCATCGCCTTGACCCTGACCGCAGTTCTGGTCGGTTGTGGCGGCGGAGCAGCAACTAACACAGATATAGTATCTGTAGATACTACAACACCGGTCGAAGACTGGGTTATGGTGTGGAGCGACGAATTTGACGGTAGCTCAATTGATACTAATAAATGGACACATGAAGTTGATTGTAA
>CAJQKX010000432.1 GCA_905479025.1 uncultured Paraglaciecola sp. | reverse complement strand
GTCGCTGAAAACTCCTTCATCACACGGCGATACACATCCCGTTTGAAAGACACCACGTTGCGCACTGGGTACCAAAAACTTACCCAACGCCAGTCGTCAAATTCAGGGTGGCCTGATTGTAGTAAGTCCACATCTTCTTCTTTACAGACGAGTTGCAGTAAAAACCACTTCTGCTTCTGTCCAATACAAACAGGATTACTTCCCTGCCTAACCAATCGCTTAGGCAGTTTGTAACGTAACCAATTCTTGGTAACAGCCAAAATTTTAACATGTTCTGGCTTCAAACCTACTTCTTCATGTAGTTCACGATACATTGTTTGTTCGGCAGTTTCACCTTCATCAATTCCGCCTTGCGGAAACTGCCAGGAATGTTGCCCATAGCGCCTAGCCCAAAAAACCTGGCCTGCCTCATTGCAAATCACTATGCCAACATTGGCGCGGAATCCTTCGGCATCAATCACTTAGACCCCCGAGAACTCAATTCTTTTAATGTTATGCATTCTTCCATAAACTAGTGCGCATTCACAGTAATAAAAAAAGTATTCCAAGCTAACGTGTCAAAAATATTTAGTATTCCAAAATCAGAACCTAAATCTATCCAAGAGCTAATGCAAAGAGCTGATGTTTTAGCGGGACTCACTCTAGGTGAAGTCGCCGAAATTGCGCGTGTGAAAGTGCCCGTAAATTTCAAACGAGAAAAGGGCTGGACGGGTCAACTCATTGAACTTTGCCTAGGCGCAAGCGCAGGATCTAAAACCCAACAAGACTTTGCCCAATTAGGTATAGAGTTAAAAACCATTCCCATAGACGAACAAGGTTCACCATTAGAAACCACCTATGTATGTTATGCACCGCTTACTAATATAGCGGGCATAGAATGGCAAACCAGCAGTGTCAAAAATAAAATTCAGCAAGTGCTTTGGGTACCTATCGATGGTAGAAGAGAAGTCGCACCAAAAGATAGGTGCATTGCGACTCCTTTTTTATGGTCGCCTGATGTATCGCAAGACGAACAATTGCGCCGCGACTGGGAAGAGTTAATGGAAATGATAGCGCTTGGTCAAATAGAAAACATTTCTGCAAGGCACGGTCAATATCTGCAACTTCGTCCCAAAGCGGCCAACGGTAATGTATTAACTGAAGCTATTGGTAAAAACGGGCAGATTGTTAACACCAGACCAAGAGGGTTTTATTTGAGAAAAGAGTTTACTGGAAAAATCCTACATGCTTTTTTTAAGGATGAAGAAGGTTAACGACAAGCCTGAGTTTTACACTCACACTTATCGCTCAATATTTAATTGTCATTAATTGTTAACTTGGGATCCTTAACACCATCAACCTAATTTCAGTCATATCTTCCATAGCAAAGGTGATCCCTTCACGGCCTAAACCTGATTCTTTTACGCCACCGTAAGGCATGTTGTCTACTCGCCAACTTGGCACGTCGCCTATCACCACTCCTCCCACATCTAATTCGTTCCATGCTTTATGAGCTTTATAGATATCTCTAGTGAATACCCCAGCTTGTAGGCCAAATTGGCTATTATTAACTTCTTTTAGCGCTTCATCAAAATCACTAAATGAGCTAATAATTGAAACGGGTCCAAATGCTTCTTCAGTATTGATAACTGCATCATTTGGAACGTTCTCCAATAAGGTGGCGTGCAACATGTTGCCGTCGCGTTTACCGCCACATAACAGATTGGCACCCGCTGCAACAGCCTTTTGAATCCAGTTATCCAACCGTGAAGCTTCTGATTCTGAAATCATCGGGCCAATAAATGTATCTTCATTCAATGGGTCGCCATGTACTAAGTTCGAGACTTTATCGGTATAACGTTGTTTGAATTCAGCGTAGATTGACTCATGCACAATAACCCTTTGTACACTGATACAACTTTGACCAGACTGGTAGTAAGCACCGAATACAATACGTTCGATCGCATCATCCAAGTCTGAATCTGCATCAACAACACAAGCTGCATTACCGCCTAATTCTAGGGTCACTGGCTTCTTGCCAGCTTTGGCTTTTAGCTCCCAGCCTACTTGAGGCGACCCTGTGAAGCTTAGTAACTTAAATCTTTCATCTGTAGTGAACAAATCTGCACCGTCACGGCTACATGGCAGAATCGAAAAGGCACCTTTTGGAAGGTCTGTTTCAGCTAAGACTTCGCCAATAATCAATGCACCTAATGGCGTTCTGCTAGCCGGCTTAAGAACAAAAGCACAACCTGTGGCGATAGCTGGTGCCACCTTATGCGCAGCCAAATTTAATGGGAAATTAAAAGGCGAAATAAACGAACATGGACCGATAGGTACCCGTTTGTACATGCCAGTATAACCTTTGGCACGCGGCGTAATCTCGAGGTTTATGACTTCACCATGCATACGCACAGATTCTTCAGCAGCAATTCTGAAGGTATCAATTAGCCGTGTGACTTCTCCACGGGAGTCTTTGATGGGTTTACCTGCTTCGATACATAAAGCATTAGCCAATTCATCGAATCTTTCTTCAAAACGTTTTACACAGTGATTAAGGATGTTCTGACGCTCGTAAGGTGCCATTTTATTTAATAAAGGCTGACTTGCTGCTGCAGCTGCAATCGCTTGGTCAATAACCTTAGCATCTGCAAGGGCGGTGTAAGTCGCTATCTCATTGGTATATTTATTAGTTATCGCCAAATCTTGATTGGCAAATACGGCTTCATTAGCCAAATAATATGGGTAAGACTTTTCTAGCATAAAATCTCCATGGTTATATCGGAATTAAATAGCTTCACTACGCAGGCGCAGTGTTTGATTTAATGTTTTGTCATTTAATGAATAATCCACTGGCACGTCAATTAAATGAACGCCAGGCTCCGCTAAACACTTTTGCACTTGAGGTAGCAACTCATCCGCCGCGGCAATACGCCAGCCTTTGCCACCATAACTTTCTACGTATTTCACAAAGTCAGGGTTGCCATAATCCAAACCATAGTTTTCAAATTCCATATTAGCTTGTTTCCATTTGATCATGCCATAAGCATCATCACGCAGAATGATCACAACAATATGTAATTTAAGACGAACAGCGGTTTCTAACTCTTGGCTGTTCATCATAAATCCACCGTCACCACATATTGAGATTACAGGCTTATCTGGATGCACCATTTTAGCTGCCATAGCCGAGGGTAAACCGGCCCCCATGGTCGCCAAGGCATTGTCCAGTAATAATGTATTAGGCAAAGCTGCTGGGTAATTACGTGCAAACCAAATTTTATACACACCATTGTCGAGCGTGACTATGCCATCATCTGGCATGGCCCTACGAATGTCTCTAACAAAACGCTCAGGCAAGATTGGGAAACGATTATCATTTTCACTTTCAGATTTATGTGCAAGGTAAGCGTTATGGGCTTTAGAAAAGAAACTAAAATCCCAGTTGGCATTTGCAACGATCTGCTCTTTCATCTGCCAAATAGTATTGGCTATATCCCCAATCACTTCTAGTTGAGGAAAATACACGGGATCAACCGCTGCGGCCTCAAAGTTTATATGTATAACCTGCTGACCATCATTATTCATAAAGAAGGGCGGCTTTTCTACCACATCATGACCAACATTGATGATTAAATCAGCTCGGTCGATTATACGGTGAACAAAGTCACCAGCTGACAAGGCGGTGTTACCCATAAATAAATCGTCACTTTCATTAAGCACACCTTTTCCCATTTGGGTAGTGACATAAGGAATGCCCGATTTGCTTACTAACTCTTTAAGCATTTTAGAGGTTAATTTTCGGTTAGCTGCAGCCCCTATAAGTAGTAATGGTGACTTAGCCACTTCAATCATCTCTACAGCTTTATTAATTGCTTTATATTCAGCAATAGGGCGTCGACTCGCGCTAGGTGTCAATAAATAAGCACGAGTGTCTTCAGCAGCTATATCCTCAGGCAATTCAATATGCGTAGCACCAGGGCGTTCATCATAGGCTAACCTAAATGCTTCACGGACCGCTGAAGGGATACGGTCGCCACTGACTAGTTGGGTGGTATATTTGGTAATAGGACGCATCATGTCGACAACATCAATAACCTGAAAACGCCCTTGTTTGCTGGTTTTAACCGGTTTTTGTCCCGTTATCATTAACATAGGCATTGCACCTAACTGTGCATACGCAGCTGGCGTAACGAGATTCGTTGCGCCAGGGCCAAGTGTCGATAAACACACGCCGACTTTACCCGTTAATCGACCATAGGTGGCGGCCATAAAGCCTGCACCTTGCTCGTGACGAGTCAAAATAAGTTTGATTGGGGACTTTCGCAATGATTCCAATAAGTCGAGGTTTTCTTCACCAGGAATGCCAAATATATATTCCACACCCTCTGCTTCGAGGGCTTTTACAAATAAATCAGACGCTTTCATGAGCGCTCCTATAGTTTTTGTAGGGTTAAAAATAAATAAGGTCATAGCCTTAATTTGCTTTTCTACCTATATAATCTGTTTGTTACTAGTGCAGGTAAAGTTCAAAAAAACGATTGGATAAATCATTTTTTTATATACAGTCATACTCCATTAATAATTAACTTTTGAAAATAAACTCAAAAACGTTCTTTCATTGTGTTTGCTTCTAATACAACTAAAGGTTAGAAGACCAAGGCTGTTCTACTAAGCATTGCACAAGTTCTAATTGCAATTGGGTTGTCTGCGCTTTTACCAATAAGTTATAAATGGAATTCTTATCGTTTTGTTGCATAACCAAGGCCCAATCATCGACTAAAGTCTTCAGCTTCACATGGATAAGGTTTACAGGCGGACATGGAAAATGATGATTGAAAACGTCTAAATCGTCAACTAAAGCAATGAGTACCTGATTGATATTAGCAGCTAATTCCACACTGTAATGGCGTCTTATTTCAACTGAAAGCATTTGGAAATCTTGGAGTCGTAATGTCAAAAAACTGACAAGTTTTTCAGTTTCAGTTTTAGGTAGATTTTGTTGATACTGCTCACACTTTTTAACTGGCAAACCATCACATAATTTGTATCCAAGAGCAGCCTTACTATTAATACCTATGGTGGTTGGCAGTAAACTAACAATACATTTCGCTATTTTAAAAAGTGCCTCTGTAGAACCTTTTTTAAGCTCCAGTTCAATTTCGCAAATCGGTTCACTTTTGTTTCCCGACGTGACCTCACCTAGATCCCACACTAACTCGACAATGTCACCACCTGAGAATGTAAGCAAATAAATTTGGCGTTTAAAGTGAGTGGTAAAAAGCGGTTCGATTTTAGCTTGCAGTTCTTCAACATCAATAGTTTTGGGCCATGCTGACAAAGGAAATAATCTAAGTTTAGGTAAACTAATATTTTGTTCTTTTGACTCATCGAGTTGTACATTATATTCAGGGCGTTGATGTAATCCACCAATAGACTTTCCAGCAGTTTTTAAGGTTTGCTCATACTTTAGGTTGTTTCCTCGAATTCTCAAGCCGATATCGTGATGTCTTAACGTTCTATCTGGTGTATCAAAATAATGATTGGTTAATATTTGAGTTTCTTGGGTTACACTCGCATTGAGCTGTGACAGCAACTTTGTTTCAATGATCTCACCAGCTTGTTCGTTGGTGAGTAATTTAAGTTCAATTTCGTATTCCATGAAACCTTTTCGGCTGATTAAAGTGCATTTTGACATATTTACCTCACCTTAGCCTTTCAAATTCCACTATACAATCAACAACTGTCGCAAAAAGGTATCATTACTCTAAGCCGAACGGCTTAAACACAAATAGGCTCTTGCCTTTCTTATACCCAAGCAATACCATTTAAGTAAGTTTCTTTAGAGTAAATTTTTTGATTATGAGCAAGCAAATAGTTTTTCTTTTTTTATGCCTCGCTAGCAGCCTTTTATGTGTTCAGTCGCTGGCCCAAGAACCCAATGATAGTGAAGGTGAAATTCGTTATATTTCTGATGATTTATTTACTTATTTACATTCAGGTCCTGGAAGAAATTTCCGAATTTTAGGCACGGTTGTAGCTGGTACTCGCGTGACTTTACTACAAGAGGATACTGAGAAAAATTTTGTCGAAATAATTGACAATAAACAACGCACTGGCTGGGTTGACGCAGATTTTATTAATGTCAATAAAAGTGATAGAACACTGTTGCCTAATCTAAAAAAGCAAGTAGAAGAGACTAAAAATACAATCTTCCAACAGAGGGAGATTAATGATTTACTTAACCAACAAATAGCGTCTCTTACTTCGCAAAATACAAACTTAAAAAAGAAACTGAATGGTGCTGAAAAAGCACATAAAGAAGTAACTCAAACTCTTGCCGAATTCGACCAAACTGCAGAAATGAAATGGTTCACTCGCGGAGGTGTTGTTGCAATCGTTAGTTTGCTCTTGGGAATTATTCTTACATATTTGCCTAAAAAAAGGCGCAAAAACGATAATTGGATGTAGCAAAAAATCACCTGAAAACATTTCAACCAACCTGCATATTTAACCAAGAATTTGGGTAAAAAGGTGGCTAAACTTTCGTGAAAGATGTGATTATTTATTTAATGATTAGCCACATCTTTCATTTACATAATCTAATTAAGCTCAGTCATGATTGATTGGTCTTTCAACTCAGATCTTAACAAATTATTTAATTAGAAAAAGTACCTGTTCATTATTCATACAGCATCTAATTCATGAGTTAGACAGTTTTCTCCCTCCAGACAACAATATAGGTTTTGATACTACTAGCCCTACTCTCAAAACCTCTGCATAATAGGCAAATGGCAACGAATTGGAGACAAATATTATGAAATGGGTAGTGACAGTTTTGTTCACACTATTTTGTCTGCTCCAATATCGTTTATGGTTTGGTAAAAATAGCGTGCCTGACTTTATGATTATGAAAAAAGAAGTAGCGCTACAGATTACCCATAATACGAACTTAAGGCAGCGCAATGGTTTATTAAAAGCCGACATCCATGATTTGAAGATGGGTTTGGAAGCGGCTGAAGAAAGAGCAAGAAATGAACTAGGCCTAATAAAACAAGGCGAAACATTTTATCGTATTTTGCCTTCCCAAGATTAATATTAATGCCATTACGTTCTCAATATTCTGTTGTTGTACCTGCTGCCGGTATTGGTAAACGGATGAAAACAGATTGCCCTAAACAATATCTGCATATCGCCGGCAAAACGATTATTGAACATACCCTCATAAATTTACTTAAACACAAGCAAATTCAACGTGTCATTGTAGTACTGAATCCTACCGATGTATTATTTGCTCAATTACCCATTGCTAGTCATCCATGTATTGAGGTGGTTGAGGGTGGTCAAGAACGCTGTGATTCGGTGTTAGCGGGGCTGAATCATCTACCTGATGATGAAGAGTGGGTATTAGTTCATGATGCAGCACGCCCTTGTTTTACCGCATCAGATTTAACTGCTCTTTTAAAATTAGCAGAACATGGCAGCATAGGTGGTATATTGGCTACACCGGTTCGAGATACTATGAAGCGGGCTGTTAATGTAAAAGTGAACGGACAAAATATCGTTAAAAAAACAGAATCTAGAGAACATTTGTGGCACGCATTAACACCACAGTTTTTCAAACTGGTTACGTTGAAAAAAGCGCTGAATACGGCAATCCAACAAAAGACAAACATCACTGATGAAGCATCTACCATCGAACTGTTGGGCGAAAAAGTATTGTTAGTAGAGGGATGTGCCTCAAATATCAAAATCACTCAACCTGAAGATTTGTTGTTAGCTGAGTTTTACTTGACTCAAAAACAGGCTCAGTAATTAAAGGAGATTTGACTGAAGTATGAGTATTAGAATTGGCCATGGCTATGACGTACACAAATTTGGCGACACAGGCCCCATTGTCATTGCAGGCGTGAAAATTGAACACGATAAGGGATTTATTGCCCACTCTGATGGTGATGTGGTACTACATGCATTATGTGACGCATTATTAGGCGCTTTAGCCTTAGGCGATATTGGTAAACATTTTCCAGATACTGACCCAAGATTAGCAGGAGTAGACAGCCGCAAATTACTTCGCCACGTATACAAGCTCATCACAGATAAGCAATATCAACTTGGTAATTTGGATCTTACTATTGTTGCCCAGGCTCCGAAGATGGCCCCACATATTGAGTTAATGCGCGAAAATATTGCTGAAGACTTGAACGCCAATATCAGTCAAATCAACGTTAAAGCCACCACTACTGAAAGATTAGGTTTTACGGGTCGTAAAGAAGGTATTGCCGCTTACGCTGTGGTTCTGCTGACTCAACAATCAAATAATATCTAATGAAAATAGATCATTGGTCACACCAATACCCAAAGTTGAATATTTTGGGGCAATTAAAATCATCTGCTGAAGACTTCCAAGTCACTGAAATATTAGGTTATGAGCCTATTGGCGAGGGTGAACATATCTACTTGTGGGTTCGTAAAACTGGTTTAAATACTGCTTATTTAGCAGAGCAAATTGCTAAGTTTACTCGATTACCATTAAGAGCTGTGACTTATGCTGGTCGCAAAGACAAACATGCACAAACCGAACAATGGTTTAGTGTGCACCTACCTGGTAAAGGTGAGTTTGATTGGACTCAATTCAATGAGCCAGGTGCTGAAGTACTCAAATCAATACGACACAATAAAAAACTAAGAACTGGGGTGTTAAAAGGTAATCGATTTAATATCATACTTAGACAACTCAGCTCAAAATTTGGGATTGACGAACGACTGCAACAGATAATACAAAGCGGTGTACCAAACTACTATGGATCCCAGCGATTTGGAAACACTCTGTATGATCCCCGCGGCGGTAACTTAGTGTTAGCTGACAAGATGATCAACGGTGAAACTATCCGTAATAGAAACAAACGTTCAATGGCAATATCAGCTCTTCGTTCATGGTTATTTAATGAAATGTTGCACAGCAGATTGCGAAATGGTTATCTCAACAAACCGCTGCCTGGTGACGTGATGCAACTGGCAGGAAGCAATAGCTTCTTTTGTGCACAGCAAATAGACAATAGTATTATTGAACGCATACAACAACGCGACATATACTTGTCAACTCCGTTGTGGGGTAAGGGTAACCTAGCAAGCGAATCTGATGCGTTACAGTTTGAGCAAGATTTAGCACAGCAGCATCTTACAATCGCCCAAACACTTGAAAATTTAGGCCTAAATCAAGAAAGAAGGGCTATTAACTTATTTCCAAATGATCTTGAATGGTCTTGGAAAAATGATGCATTAAATTTAATTTTTTCACTTCCATCTGGCACCTTTGCTACATCAGTATTACGGGAATTGCTAGATGTTCAAAATAACAACTTAGCCAAGGCTTAAAACCCTAGAGCATAAAAATAGGCATGACATGAGATTAACATCACGTAAGGGTGAAAGCCTTGCTCAACTTTTACATAAGGAAGGGATTAGCAATACCAAGGTGCTGAACGCTATAGCCAAAACGCCTAGAGAGATTTTTTTGCCTGATGCCCTAAAACACAAAGCTTATCAAAATACAGCCTTACCTATTGGTCAGGGTCAAACCATATCCCAACCCTACATAGTAGCTCGTATGACAGAGTTATTATTAGAGTCTGACAACCAAGCCCAAACAGTGTTGGAAATAGGTACAGGGTCGGGTTACCAAACAGCAATACTGGCGCAACTCTTCGCTAATGTTTATTCAGTTGAAAGAATCAAAACGCTGCAATTTCAAGCCAAACGACGTATGAACCAACTGGACTTACATAATGTAAAAATGAAGCATGGTGATGGCTGGTTTGGCTGGAGCAGTAAAGGTCCATACGATGCCATAATAGTCACGGCCGCTGCCAGTTCAATGCCAGAGACGTTATATCAGCAGCTGAATGATGTTGGCCGTTTAATTATTCCTGTTGGAGAAGAAAATCAGCAGTTACATTGTATTATAAGACGCGAAGATGAATTTGTATCAGAAATTATCGAAGCCGTTAGGTTTGTGCCTTTAGTAGCCGGAGATATTATTTGAAAACATTAAGACCCAAGGGCGGCTATGCAGGCTTGGCACTAAGGGGAATGTTGATGGGAGCAGCGGATGCTGTTCCTGGTGTATCTGGCGGCACTATTGCATTTATGACAGGTATTTATGAAGAACTAATATTTTCCCTTAAACAATGTGGTGTCAGTGCTTTAAGAATGCTGTTTAAAGATGGTATAAAAGCCACTTGGCAACATGTCAACGGTGGATTTTTACTGGCACTGTTCAGTGGCATTATCATCAGTATTTTAACCTTATCCAGAGTGGTGTTATATCTTCTGGATAATCATCCAATCTTGTTATGGTCATTCTTTTTTGGACTGATATTAGCCGCAGTATGGTCTCTAATAAGACATATCGAAAAATGGACAGTGGGCGTGCTCGCTACTTTCTTAATTGGTGCGGTTAGTGCGTTTCTTATAACGACTATCACCCCAACAACCATAGAAACATCTCCTTTAATTATATTTTTATCTGGCATGATTGCTATCTGTGCCATGATTTTGCCAGGTATCTCTGGAAGTTTTATATTGCTGTTATTGGGTATGTATGCGCCTATGTTAATGGCGGTTAAAGAATTACAATTGGTAACATTGTGTATCTTTGCCAGTGGCTGTGCAACAGGTCTATTGAGTTTCTCGCACGTACTAAGCTGGATGTTTAAGTATTACAAAACAATGACTTTGGCCTTACTAGGTGGGTTTATGCTTGGCTCTTTAAACAAAGTTTGGCCTTGGAAACAAACTATTGAGTCGGTGATTGATCGTCATGGTAAAGAGATACCTCTAGATCAAAACAATATATTGCCACACACGTTTGAAACATTTTACACACAACCCGCCTATATGTGGTATGCCATTATATTAATGCTATTTGGTATGGGAATGGTTGTTGTGCTGGAAAAAATAAGCCAGAGACCAGCTGATAATTAATGATTATCTCGAATCAAAAAATGGCAATATTTAAATATTTGGGGCTTATATTTTACTGTTTTATGGGTGTTGGTTGTTCAAACCGTAATGATCCCGCACCCGTTTCTGAGCTTTATCAAGGTAAAACATTTCGAGATTTTGAGCAGCAGGGCTACTCAGCACAAACATATCAGGTCAAAGCTGGTGACACCTTATATTCTATCGCTTGGTATTCAGGTAAGGATTATAGAGACTTAGCAAGAATAAATAATATTTCAACACCCTACCAGATACAACCTGGGCAACTTTTAACGCTAGTGGAATTATCGAAGTCAATCCGACCAAAGTCAAATAAGAGCAAGACTCTGACCTCAAAAATAATTATAAATCAATCTATTGACCCTTCTAAAAAGCAGGCGTATGGTAAAAGTGTACAAAATACAAACAAAGATCCAATTGGATCTGCTACCGGTCAATTTCCTGATCGAGTCAAGAGTTGGCATTGGCCTACAGTTGAAAATGTTTCACGCGGTTTTTCGGACAAAGAACAAGGTAACAAGGGCTTAGATTTTTCAGGGAAACTTGGGCTACCAATTTTGGCGGCTGCCGATGGAAAAATAGTATACACGGGTGATGCATTACGTGGGTTTGGACAATTAGTCATTATCAAGCATACCGATGCTTATTTAACGGCCTATGCACATAATGATAATATGTCAGTGAAAGAACAGCAGTGGGTAACGGCAGGCCAGAAAATTGCCACTATGGGTAGTAGTGGAACCGACAAGGTTAAGCTTCATTTTGAAGTAAGGTACAAAGGAAAATCCGTTAATCCTTTGCGCTACCTACCCATAAGAAAATAATAATAAATAATAAATAATAAAAATTTACAGGAGAAGTTGAAGAAACACTACCGTTAAGGAGTTATGATTATGAGTCAAGAAAATACAGTTGTAGTGGAAGTTAATGCTTTTAGCGATATTGAAGATGCTGTAGAGCGAGAACTTGCCAAAGCCGAAAAAAAAACTGAAGAACAGCTGGAAGATATTCTAGCCAATAAACAAGATAAACCCAAAAACCTTGATGCAACACAATTGTATTTAGGCGAAATTGGGTTCTCCCCCTTATTATCTGCAGAAGAAGAAGTTTATTTTTCACGTCGCGCCCTAAAAGGTGATGAAGCATCAAGAAAACGAATGATCGTGAGTAATCTGCGTTTAGTAGTCAAAATAGCCAGACGTTACAATAATCGCGGTTTAGCATTACTTGACTTAATTGAAGAAGGGAATTTAGGCCTTATTCGAGCCGTAGAGAAATTTGATCCTGAGCGAGGCTTCAGATTCTCCACTTATGCCACTTGGTGGATCAGACAAACCATTGAGCGGGCGATCATGAACCAAACCCGAACAATACGATTACCCATTCACATAGTAAAAGAATTAAATGTCTACCTGCGTGCAGCTAGAGAGCTTTCCCAAAAGCTCGATCATGAACCTACTGCAGAAGAAATTGCTGAGTCGCTAGACAAGCCTGTTCAGGACGTCACCAAGATGTTGCGGTTGAACGAAAAAATCACCTCTGTTGATACTCC
>CAJQKX010000431.1 GCA_905479025.1 uncultured Paraglaciecola sp. | reverse complement strand
CCATTGATTTACCCGAACAGCGCGTTATCTGCTAGCAATACCAATCCCTTGGTATTGCTAAAAAAGATCCAATAACAAGATGCTATTCAAGTAATGCAATATCCACAACATCAAGCAAGCTACGATCCACAATCAATTTTTTGGCATTCTCGATATCCGGTGAAAAGTATCGGTCTTTGTCGTAAAAAGATACTTTTGTACGTAAAAGGGCTTTCACTGATTTGAGTTTGTCACTGGTTTCAAGCGGTGCTCTAAAGTCTAATCCTTGGCTAGCCGCCAACCATTCTATGGCTAAAATACCCGCTACGTTGTCAAAAATATCCCATAAACGTCTCCCCGCAAAGGTGGCCATAGAGACATGGTCCTCTTGATTAGCCGATGTGGGCAATGAATCGATTGATGCAGGGTGCGCGAGGGTTTTATTTTCGCTGGCAAGGGCGGCACTGGTGACTTGTGCGATCATAAAACCCGAATTCACCCCACCGTTATCCACTAAAAAGGGCGGCAGTCCACTTAGGTGCGAGTCAATCAATAACGCCATACGTCTTTCAGACAAGGCACCAATTTCAGATAAGGCAATGGCTAACATGTCTGAGGTCATAGCAACGATTTCAGCGTGAAAATTACCACCTGAGAGGATATCGCCACTGTCGGCAAACACTAATGGATTATCGGATACGCCATTCGCTTCTACTACAAGCGTCTGTGCGGCAAAACGCATGTGTTGCAAACAAGCTCCCATCACTTGGGGTTGGCATCTTAGTGAATAGGGATCTTGGACTTTTGCACAGCCTTCGTGAGAGTGGCCAATAGCCGATTCTTTTAATAAACCTCGATAAGCTGCCGCCACATCAGTTTGTGCTTGATGGCCGCGCACCTCATGAATGCGTTCATCAAATGGCACTCTAGAGCCAAGCGCTGCCTCCACACTTAATGCACCTATGGCAACACTGCAATTTAAAGCATTTTCGGCACAAAATAGCCCTTTTAAGGAAAAGGCAGTAGACGCCTGTGTCCCGTTAAGTAAGGCTAGCCCTTCTTTCGGCGCTAACGCAATTTTCTCAAGTCCTGCTATTTTTAAAGCATGCTCTGCTGATATTCGGGTACCTTGATAAATGACTTCGCCTTCCCCCAGTAATACCACACTCATATGTGCCAGAGGGGCTAAGTCACCCGAAGCTCCCACAGAGCCTTTTTCAGGAATAGCAGGGTAGATTTCCTTGTTATACAAGGTGATCAGGGCTTCGATGACTTGAAGACGAATACCTGAATACCCACGGGACAGCGAATTTATTTTAAGCAATAACAACAAACGCACTACATCTTCAGACATAAAATTGCCAATACCCGCGGCATGCGACAACACGATACTGCGTTGCAAAAGCTCTAACTCCGACACATCAATTTTAGTGTTAGCTAATAAACCAAAACCGGTGTTGATCCCATACACAGTTCTGTCTTGTTCAATGACTTCCAACACCACCTGTTCTGCTTTATGGATAGCTTCATGGGCATCGGGTGACAAAGCAATAGGGATATGCTGACGATGCACGTCTCTTAATTGCGATAGGGTGAGTTGACCCGGTTGAATAACAATTCGCTGCATTATTGGTGTCCTTGTTTTTCTATCACTTCATCTTTTACCTTTTCTAACATGGGTAGGTCTAAGTTGTGTTTCTGCGCACACTCTTTGGCTAGGTCATAACCCGCGTCAGCATGACGCATGACGCCGGTAGCGGGGTCGTTGTGTAACACTCTGGCGATACGCTTGGCAGCGTCGTCGGTGCCATCACACAGAATGACCACACCAGAATGTTGACTGAAACCCATGCCTACACCACCACCATGATGCAGACTTACCCAGGTTGCGCCACCAGCGGTATTGAGCATTGCGTTGAGTATTGGCCAATCAGATACCGCATCAGAGCCATCTAACATGTTTTCAGTTTCACGATTAGGTGAAGCAACTGAACCTGAGTCTAGATGATCGCGGCCAATCACAATGGGCGCGGATAGTTCACCTGTTCTGACCATTTCATTAAAGGCCAAACCAAGCATTTGCCTTTCACCCAGGCCCACCCAACAAATACGAGCGGGTAAACCCTGAAATTGAATACGCTCTCTGGCCATATCTAACCATTGATGTAAGTGTGCATTATCTGGAATAAGCTCTTTTACTTTTGCATCGGTTTTATAGATATCCTCTGGATTGCCAGATAATGCTACCCAACGAAATGGGCCAATGCCTTGGCAAAACAGGGGTCTGATGTAGGCTGGCACAAACCCTGGGAAATCAAAGGCATTTTTTACGCCTTCTTCTAATGCCATTTGGCGGATGTTGTTACCGTAATCCAGCGTCACCGCACCTTTAGATTGCAGATCTAACATGGCTTTAACCTGTACAGCCATGGATTGTTTAGCGGCTTTGACAACTGCAAACTCATCAGATTGACGCATGCTTTGTGCTTGAGTCAGACTCCAGCCTTGAGGTAAGTATCCATTTAATGGATCGTGCGCGCTGGTTTGGTCTGTCACCACATCAGGCGTCACATTACGTATGACCAATGCTGGAAAAACATCTGCAGCGTTGGCTAATAAACCAATAGAAACCGCTGCTCCTGCCACATTCGCCTCGTGTAATAACGCAAGAGCATGGTCTAAGTCTTGGGCTTTTTTATCTAAGTACCCTGTTTTTATCCGAAAATCGATGCGACTTTCGTCCACATCAATGGCCAACATGGAAAAACCAGCCATAGTGGCAGCAAGGGGTTGCGCACCTCCCATCCCACCCAAGCCACCGGTTAATATCCAGCGGCCTTTCGCCTCACCATTAAAGTGTTGTTTTGCCACACTCACAAAAGTTTCATAAGTGCCCTGCACTATGCCTTGTGAACCGATGTATATCCAAGATCCAGCCGTCATCTGCCCATACATCATCAGGCCTTGTTTATCTAAGGCATTAAAATGTTCCCAATTTGCCCAGTGTGGTACTAGGTTTGAG
>CAJQKX010000430.1 GCA_905479025.1 uncultured Paraglaciecola sp. | reverse complement strand
TGAGTACTTTGTTACCATCTAATTCAAGTGCAACTAAATAGGCAAACTTGAGTGAGCCGACTAAAATTTTACCTTTCCAATCTGGGTAGATGTCGCCATTAACAAAGGTCATGCCTGATGGAGCGATCGAGGGTACCCAATACCAAGCAGGTTGCTGCATACCTTCCTTTTCAGTCAGGTCAGTAAAGGACGAGCCACTATAATTAACTCCAAAGCTAATCACGGGCCAACCATAATTTGCACCTGGTTGGATAATATTGATTTCGTCGCCACCCTTAGGGCCATGTTCATGTGTCCAAATATCACCCGTTACCGGATGCATTGCCATACCTTGAGGATTACGGTGGCCGAATGAGTAGACAGATGAATTGGCGTCTTTTTGTGCAATAAATGGATTGTCCTTAGGAATACTACCGTCGCTATTAATTCTATGAATTTTTCCAGCATCTCGATCTAAACGCTGCGGATTGACGTCTCGGTTGCCTCTATCACCGCTGGATATATACAAATAACCTTGTTTATCAAATGATAGACGACTGCCGAAATGTTGACCTTTTATAGAGTTAGGGCCAGCATCAAAAATAACCGCTTGTTCGGTCAGTTTAAAATCTTGTAACTTAGCGCGCATAACGGACGTATGAGCGCCTTCTCCCTCGCCTTCTAAACCAGAGTAAGAAAAATATATAAGCCCGTTCTCATTATAATTCGGGTCTACTGCAACATCTAATAGGCCGCCTTGACCTTGAGCTCTAAGTTCGGGTAATCCTGTGACCTTTTCATGTAATAATATGCCATTGCTGATAACCCGTAATTCTCCTTTGCGATCGGATACCAGTATGGTTTTTTCATCTAACCAAGCCATGCCCCAAGGAATATCTATTCCCTTGGTTACAAGCTGTGGCTTATAAGAATGAATACTACCTGAGAGCGAGGTCTTTGGTTGCTGAGCGCAAACTGAGTTAGTAAAAACAACACAAAACATGATCCCAAAGAGGCGCGTTATAGTTATCATTTTTGATCCCTTCTGAAAGAATTTCACTAAGCATAATATTACCACCGAATATAAAATGAGATCAGTCACTTTTAAGATTGGAATGCTTAAGAGCAAATAAAATTACGTCGTTTAAACAAAAAGCGTGAAATCGCTCAGATTTGTCAGTTAAACAGTTGTTCACAAAACATTAGTGGTTATAATCTGTTCCAGTTTTTTTAGGTAAACAAAGCCTGATTTGGAGAATATAGTGAAATTAAAAGTCTTTTTATGTATATGTATGGGTGTTTTTAGTGTCTCGGCAATTCAAGCACAAGAAATGAGCGAAGATGACATTAGGGCTCGTATCCAGCAAATTGGCAAAGTTCATGTAGCCGGTGCAAAAGCTGAACTGGCATCTGCAGGTCCAAGAACAGGTTCAGAAATTTACGTGCAAGCTTGTATTGCGTGTCACAGTGTTGGTGTTTTAAATGCACCTAAATTACAAGATGCAGCAGATTGGGCCCCTCGTATGGAACAGGGTTTTGAAACAGTTTGGCAAAATGCAATTAATGGTATACGTGGCATGCCACCAATGGGAACATGCGGCGATTGTTCAAATGATGACATCAAAGCGGCAATCGAACATATGATTGAAGGCATATAGATTGAGAAAAACAGCTTAAACTTCGATAAAAAAGACCACCTCAAGGTGGTCTTTTTAGTTTGAGTAGTTTATTTTTATTAATGGTCCATCGTACTTATAATAATTTAATTGTCCTTTAATTTAGCTAACGATTTCTACAAACAACGTCAATGAATTATCTCTAGAGAAACTGAGTAAGTTTGGTCAAGGTAAATTAACCAAGGCAGCTAAAATTTCACTTAATCAGATGAAAATTTTAAGTTAACTCTCAGCTCTTATTCATCATGTTACGCAGATTGGCAATACCTACCTGAGATTTCTGCTGACGTTCTTGTGCTGACACTTTTGGCTTTTTATGCTCCCATACCAAATCATCTTGCGGTAACTCGTGTAAAAACCGGCTAGGTTCAGGATTGATAACTTCACCGTATTGACGCCTTTCTTTGACTAGTGTCATAAACAAGACTTTTTGTGCACGGGTAATACCCACATACGCTAAACGTCTTTCCTCATCTATATTGTCTTCCTCAATACTGCTTTGATGAGGCAATAATCCCTCTTCCATACCCACCATAAATACATAAGGAAATTCAAGTCCTTTGGAAGCGTGCAAGGTCATCAGTTGTACTTGATCTGTTTCTTCGGTATCTTCGCCCCGTTCCATCATATCGCGCAGAATTAAACGATTAACCACCTCTTGGAGTGTCATTGGTGGGTCGAGTTCACTGCCATCAAGCATGTTGCTAATCCAACCAAACAAGGTGCTGATATTCGCCATGCCCATCTCTGCCGCTTTTGGGCTAGTACTCGACTCATACAACCATTCCTCGTAACCCATTGCTTTGATCATTTCACGAATGGTCGCAATGCCATCACCTCTGACAGCTCTGTCTGATAGTTCAACTATCCATCTACTAAATTGTTCTACCGATACTAAAGCCTTACCACTTAACACATCTTGGAGATTGGGATCAAATGCAGCTTCAAACATAGAAGAGCGATTATGATTAGCTAAGTTACCGAGCTTTTCTAAACTCACTCGGCCAATACCTCGAGTAGGGGTATTGATCACTCTCAACAATGCATTGTCATCATCCTGATTTACCAACAGGCGAAGATAAGCCATGATGTCCTTGATTTCTGTTCTGCCAAAAAACGACATGCCTCCGCTAATTTTATAAGGAATACGGTTACTCATCAGTACTTTTTCGAACACACGAGATTGGAAATTGCCTCGATACAAAATCGCATAATCTTTAAATTTGGTAGCCCCCATAAACTTATGAGCCATTAACTCAGCTACCACACGTTCAGCTTCGTGCTCTTCGTTTTTGGCGGTAATTACTTGCAGAGGCTCACCATAGCCTAACTCAGAAAATAATTTTTTCTCAAATATATGGGGGTTATTTTGAATAAGGATGTTGGCGCAGTGCAAAATTCGTTCAGACGAACGATAGTTTTGTTCAAGCTTAATAACCCTTAACTTAGGGAAGTCGGTTTGAAGGAGCACTAGGTTTTGGGGTCTGGCACCACGCCAAGAATAAATAGACTGATCATCATCACCTACAACAGTGAATCGAGCCCTTTCTCCCGCTAACAATCTAACCAGTTCATATTGACTGGTATTAGTATCTTGGTATTCATCCACCAGCAAATAACGTATTTTATTCTGCCATTTTTGTCTGACAGCTTCGTTATCTTTTAACAGTACCGTAGGCAATAAGATCAGGTCGTCAAAATCTAGTGCATTGTAAGCTCGCAGATGATTATAGTAACGCTGATAGAATCCAGCATACTCAACTTCGCTAGGAGACAGTGTTTGATACTTTAAGTCTTCTGGTAAAATAAGTTCGTTTTTCCAGTTAGAAATACAACTTTGCAACGATGACAACAATTCTTTGTCACCATCAAACTCTACCTCAGTCAAATCCTTAAGAAGCGACATGCTGTCTTTATCATCAAATAAAGAAAATCCGGGCTTTAAACCCAAGGTTTTGACTTCTGACTTTATAATGTTTAAGCCAAGGGTATGAAAGGTAGAAACTTTTAACCCGCGCGCTTCCTTCTTACCTAGAGTTTGCGCGACACGCTCTTTCATTTCTCGCGCAGCTTTATTGGTAAACGTTACTGCAGCTATATAACGTGCTGGAAGTTCACATTCCCTTACCAGGTAACCAATTTTACTGGTGATAACGCGGGTTTTACCACTGCCTGCTCCAGCTAAAACTAAGCATGGGCCAGAAATAAATTTTACTGCTTCGTTCTGACCGGGGTTAAGTTTCATGCTAAATTAAACAACCAATGATGCTGGGGCGGTGATTGTAAGAGAATACGCAGGTTAGTCCAAGTAGATTAACAGCGTATAATTTTTTTAAACTTGAACCCAGATTTCGTTTTAAAAATTAATTTGAACACCAAAGGTAAACAAACCCTAATGCTAAATCCTAAAAAACTAGAAGAAATCGCTAAACAAATCTCTGATGCAGTGCCTCCAAGTATGAAAACGATGGCAGAAGGTGCGGAGGCTAAAGTTAAACAAGTATTACAATCTCAAATGAGCCGATTAGACTTTGTTAGTCGTGAAGAATTTGATATACAAAGCCAGGTGCTTAAGCGCACCAGAGAAAAACTAGAAGCACTGGAAACTCGCCTGGCCAAATTAGAGAAACCCGAAGCATAAAACCACCCATGGTATAAAGATAGAGAGGAGGGTATGACCATTCACAAATTAAATTTAAGCTGGATGCATAATGTAATGCCCAATAATCCCTAACGCTAAAACCAAACCCACATAATTATTATTCAAAAAAGCCTTAAAACAGAGGGGTCGATCACGGTCTTTAATCAGCATTTGTTGATACAAAAACAACCCCATACTGATAACTAGTGCTAGGTAAAACAGCCAGCTTAGTGTTAACCATAGTGCTACGGTAGTAAGTAGAAACAAACTGAGTATTTGTAACAGCATTATGATCAACTTATCGTATTGACCAAATAAGATGGCGGTTGATTTCACACCGACTTTAATGTCGTCGTTTTTATCTACCATGGCGTATTGTGTATCAAAGGCTACGGTCCAAGCTAAATTAGCAAAATATAACGACCACACTACCCAATTTAGGGATTGCCCTATTGCTACAAAAGCCATA
>CAJQKX010000429.1 GCA_905479025.1 uncultured Paraglaciecola sp. | reverse complement strand
ACATTCGTCGAATTTTCGTTTAACTGCATCTAGTTTTCATTTTTTCGCCAACTCGTAATAGATATGTTATAACATTATAAAAGTTTAATTAATATTGAGTGATTTACTTTGATTATGCAATCGTACATTGGCAAAGCTCTGCTGAGCTTTTTATTGGTTTTTTTGTTTGTATCATTAGTTCATGCCACTTTGCCAGAAAATGACGAGAACTTCCAAACAATTGAATGGGTAGCCTTAATCCCTGAAGACGATTTGGACGCGCTGCTTAATCCACCTGATTTTCTTAAGGATATCGCAGATGGGTCGGATCAAGATTCGGTGGATTTGTTGCAAAAAAACACGCAATTAGATGCCAAAGGTAAACGTTTCCAAAAAGCACTCGTGTCTACTAACGTGGTAAATGAGTATGATGGAAAGTCTATTCGTATTCCCGGTTTTATCGTACCGCTTGAAAGCGCGGGTGAAAGAATAGTGACGGAATTTTTTGTTGTCCCTTATTTTGGTGCATGTTTGCATATGCCACCCCCGCCACCTAACCAAATTATTCATGTTGTTGTAAATGAAGGAATTGAGCTAGAAAATTTATACGATCCGTTTTGGTTCGAAGGCCAATTGGCACTTAAAACCATCGAAACCGAAACTGGCGTGTCGGTCTATGCAATGATACTGCATCAAGTTATTCCATATCAAGAACCGTAATTAGAGAAGTTAAATGACGATTAAACAACACTTTTTTATCATAGCTAGTGTGTGCATTCCGGCCATGTTATTACCCGCATTCGCTTGTGATTTACATGGTTCTGGTGGCTATGGATTTAGCTCCTTTGGCCCGCGTTATTCTATGCTTCATCGTGATGATATGGATAGCAACCAACATACCAGTGCAATACTGAGTATCACTCACGACCGATTTTTATCTGTGCCTAATGGTTCGCCCTCAGTATTGGCAATCTCATATCAAGTCCCCAACTCATTTATAAATGTCAAGCTTCAGTTTAGTAGCGATAAAAATATCAATTTATTAGACGGTTCAGAAGTTGTGTTGACGAAACCCAGTGGTGTTTACAAGTTACACTTCGCTTCGCAAGAAACTGGCGAACAGCATATTAAAGTGCGCATTACTGCATTGAGTGAAGCAAACTCAGTTGACGAAGAACGCCATATTAGTGTGCACTCAATTTAATTAACTATCAGGTTGATACCCCATAGCGTATTTTGAATAAACCCCCATGGTGAAGTGCACCATTACTTCTCTGCAAAAAGTGTATTTTCCAAGATATCTACGATTTGGTTAAGTGCTGTCTGTTCTGTGGTGATCACCTCAAGTCGTGAGTCCATACTTTCATCCAGCTCATTACAACTGAGCACTTCATCGAACTTATTAAAGGTAAAAATACCTTTTTCGGTTATTATCACGGCCTTTAATCGATATACATTCAAGGTCGTTAGTTCATTCATTACTTGCCCAAAATCAAACACTTTGTCAGGGCGAAATGCCCAGCCACAGGAATAAAAGTTATCCTTATCATTACTGACTTTTACTTTGCCATGGTTTGACAACTCTTCTTCTATATCTAGTAATTTGGCACTGACGCCGTGCTCAACATGGTTAGTCTCAGGCAGCTTAAACTTTGTTTTAGAAGACAGTATGGATAACGCAATTTTGTTGTTATCCAAAACTGTCAGTGGTGTTGTGGCTAAATCTAATTGAGTAAGATATTCGGTTAGATTTCCCTGATCATGCCCCTCATAAAGGTCCGCTTTAGTCGCGACAATATGATCCGCAATTTCCAACTGTTCCCTAAAAATTTGATGTTGGCTATAACGTTCTTTTGTGACCAAGCGTGCATCAACTAGCGTCAGTGTGCTGTTGATAGAGAATGTATCTTGATAATGAGCTTGCTGTAAACTGGCCAACACTTCTTTTGGATGACCTAAGCCAGTCGGCTCGATGATCAGTCGATGGGGTTTGGCATAGGATACTAATTGATTTAGCGCGATTTGCATGGGCAAACCTGATGTACAACACATACAACCGCCGGGCACTTCTCGTACGTAAATATTATTTTCTGGACGGCCTTTAAAAAATGCACCATCAATGCCAATTTCACCAAACTCATTGACTAAAATGGCCCATCTTTCGTTGGCAGGTTTGAGTGTTAATAAATGTTGGATAAGCGTGGTTTTTCCTGCACCCAAAAAGCCCGTAATAATGTTAGTGGGAATGGGCAGTGTTTGTGTGGTCAGTTTTTCCATGGGGTTCCAATTAATTGATATATGCTTACAAGATTCTTTGGTATTGTTATATTATATCATATTGTTATTGTTCTGAGATCCATGATTAAGCCCGTTATTATTCTAATTATATTTTTGCTATGTGGTGTGTGGGCAGGGCAGCACTGGAGAACGCTTTTGTTTTATATCGAGCATATTGTTATTGATGAACCTCGACTTTATGATGCAAATGACGCTGCCACTTCCCATGGTTTTACTGCTGTACCGCCCATGACCATTGAATGGAGCGAGCTGTTACCCACAAAAGACAAACAAATGTTAAGTCGTTATCAGCAAAATTTGCCGACTGACTTAACCGAACAGGTGGTATTGTCTCTGCAAGCGACGACTGATCAAAACTATCAAGCGACGTTGAAGTCAACTAATATAGTTAAAAATTTTCTAAACAAAGCGATATCAATTTCAGGGTTTGTAGTGCCTATTGATGTACAGGGAAATAGAACCATGACCAGTTTTTTTTTGGTGCCTTATTTTGGGGCATGTATTCATTACCCTCCGCCACCGCCTAATCAACTGATTTATGTGACTATCCCTAATGGCATGCCAGCAACCGATTTTCAAATGCCATACACGATTTCAGGCGTTCTTAGACAAGACTTGTATGAGGACCCATTGGGTACCTCAGCATACAGCCTAGATTTATTGACGGTAGAAAAGTTTTATGAACAACCAGATAACTTCCGCATGCACTAATCTGACTCGATCTTAGGTCAACTAATAAACCTTTCCCATGGGCCTGTTATGGCAACAGTAGTCGTCGGGGAATATAAGTTAACAAACAAGGTACGTCC
>CAJQKX010000428.1 GCA_905479025.1 uncultured Paraglaciecola sp. | reverse complement strand
CGAATATACATTATTATTTTGCCAACAAAATGGAGTTGTATATTCGCCCTAGGGATATTCGCTCTTTGGGCTATGCGTTTGATTGATGCACCTTCAAAACCAAAGGTAACAAATTCTTTTTTGGCAGCATTCAGAATGAGCGCTTTATTCTTTTTACGAATATCGCCCACCTCTGCTTTTTTAATAGTCATGATTATGTTTGGTGTTAGCTGGCTAAGCTGTGTTTGAGCTCATTGCGTCTCTTATGTAACAAAGGTTCAGTGTAACCACTTGGTTGTTCCTTGCCTGCAAATATAAGGTCTACAGCGGCCTGAAACGCTAAGCTTGTCTCAAAGTTAGGCGCCATTGCAATATAAGAACTGTCCTGCTCATTTTGAGTATCCACCACAACAGCCATACGTTCTAGGGTTTGCATGACTTGATCAGCACTCAATAAACCATGATGTAACCAGTTACAGATATGTTGACTAGATATACGCAAGGTCGCTCTGTCTTCCATTCGTCCTACGTTATCGATATCAGGGACTTTAGAGCACCCTACCCCTTGATTAACCCACCGTACAACATAACCTAATAACCCTTGAACATTATTATTCAATTCGTCTTGTCGGTCTTGCTCAGATAAATCAGTAATGTTTTTTAGTAACGGAATAGTTAACAAATCATCAAGCTGAGAACTATTTTCGGTTAAATTAGCTTCAGTCAACATTTGCTGTTGTACCTCTGAAACATTGACTTGATGGTAATGCATCACATGTAATGTAGCTGCAGTAGGTGAAGGTACCCATGCGCATGACGCACCTGATTTTGGATGGCCTATTTTAGCCTTTAGCATGGCAGCCATTTCATCAGGCGTAGCCCACATGCCTTTTCCTATTTGCGCTTTACCTTTGAGGCCTGCTTTGAGCCCAATTACCACGTTTCTATTTTCATAGGCTGAAATCCATTTTTCATTTTTCATCAGCTCTTTACGAACCATCGGCCCTGCTAACATGCTGGTATGAATTTCATCACCCGTTCTATCTAAAAACCCCGTATTAATAAAGGCTACACGGCTGCTAGCTGCTCGAATACATTCTTTTAGATTGGCTGAAGTTCTGCGCTCTTCATCCATAATACCCATTTTGATGGTATTTTCATCAAGACCAAGGCTTTCTTCGACTCGGCTAAATAAGTCATTGGTAAATTGCACTTCTTCGGGCCCATGCATCTTGGGTTTAACAATATAGATGCTGCCCTGTTTTGAGTTCACATAATTGGATGAACCATTTAAATCATGCATAGCAATTAAAGATGTAACCAACGCATCAACAATGCCTTCTGGCACTTCTTCATTATTTGTGGTTAATATCGCGTCAGTTGTCATTAAATGACCAACATTACGGATAAACTGTAGACTTCGGCCTGGCAAACTTAAGGGCTCACCAGCAGCGTTACTGTATGCTCGGTCTGGATTTAGAGTTCTGGTAAATTTTTTACCACCTTTACTGATGGTTTCAGATAAATCACCTTTCATCAGTCCAAGCCAATTAGTATAAACGGCGGTTTTATCAGCGGCATCTACAGCTGCAATTGAGTCTTCACAGTCTTGTATAGTGCTTAAAGCTGATTCTAAAACGAGGTCTTTTACTCCAGCTGCATCAGTTTGACCAATTAGATTGTTTTCATCAATTTGAATTTCAATATGCAATCCATTGTGAATACATAATATAGTGCTAGGGTTTTCTTCAGAGCCATTGAAGCCAACAAATTGACTGACATCTTTTAAACTAACTTGGTCACCAGTATTAAAAGTAATAATAAGCTGTTGGTTATCGACTTTATAGTTGACTGCATCATGATGACTGCCATTTATTAAAGGCAAAGATATATCCAAAAAATCACGTGCAAATGTTTGCACTTTTTGACCACGAATTGGGTCATAACCTGCTATTTTTTCTTGTTTAAGATCATCAACAATAACATCAGAGCCATATAGCGCATCATACAAACTACCCCACCTAGCATTGGCTGCGTTAAGTGCAAATCGAGCATTCATTAATGGCACAACTAACTGAGGTCCTGCTATTAAGGCAACTTCTGGGTCAACATTTTCAGTGCTGATTTGAAAATCACCTTGTTCAGGTACAAGGTAGCCTATTTCGGTCAGAAACTGTTGGTATGCTTGTTGTGAAAAAGCCCTGTTTGCATTGCTCAAATGCCAGTTATCAATTTTGGCTTGTAATACGACTCGGGCATTTAACAATGCTTGGTTTCTTGGAATAAACTCATTAAGTACATCCGCCACTGCCAGCCAGAAGTCTTGTTGATTAATACGTAAACCAGGAAGGACCTCATGGTTGATAAAAGTGTGAAGACAATGGGCAACTTTATAGCCATGTTCATTAAATCGTTTATACATTGTGTTTCCTATAACGTTTCAAATAGATCGATAGTTGTGGCTGCATTGTGTTGGATTAACATTTACTGTTTGCGTTAACACTGGGCTATAACGAGTGAACCGTCTAAATTAATCACGTCGCAGTTATCTCCAGCCCCACCGCGATCAACCACTATAAAATCACTGACTTGGTGTAACGCCAAGCAGTAGTGATGCCAAGTACCTTTATGATAATTTACGCCTTGATGTGATGAAGCCAAAAACACTTCAATTTTTGTAATATCCATTTCCCCTTTAGGAGCAACAACGACTAAAAAAGGTTGTGGTCCCATCGGTATAAATGCTTGACTAGATAATGGATGACGCTCCATCATCTTTATACTAACAGGCTGTTCAAGTGGTGTTGAACGAAAAATATTAATCAAAGTACGGCCGTTTTCTTGGGTCACATCAACATCTGCTAAATCATGATAACGTTGAGTAAATCCCTCGTTAATACTGAAATTTTTGGCCTTGTCATTCACTTCTATTACATCACCAAATGATGCGAAATTTTCGCGGGTGAGTGCTTTAGGTATTATTATTTTGCTAGTTGTCATCAAGGTATTATCCCGTTGCTATTCAGTAATCAAGCGTGACGTACGTTTACCCAATACACGCAATCTAGATATACCACCATCTGGGAAAATACTTAATTTAACGTGGGTAAATTGTTGTAATGTTTCAGCCACTATTTCATTAATAAATAGATGCTCGCGATGAGCATACAACTTAAGTTGAGGAATAATGGGTTGCCAATCTAACTCTGCATTAGCATCATTAAAATTGTCACTACTGGTATTAATACCTTCTAGCTTAAAAGTGTCTGGAAAGTTACCTTTAAAGTGACAAGTATCGACAATCACTTTTTCGACGCTCCCTGGTGCTGCTAATTTAACAATTGACCAATCCGGCCCCGGATCACGACGACGTTTTGTTTCCCACCCATCCCCCATATCTTTGCCTCGACCAGGCATGATCAAATTGTTTTTATCGCTGAAAAACATATCGCTTACTAACAAAGCTTTTGCACCGTTCTTAATAGACGCTAAATCAATCAGTTCATCATCTACAAAGTTTTTCCAATTCACATCGGCTTCGCCGTAAACACGTAATCGCGCTATGCCACCATCGGGAAACATATTTAATCGAATATGAGTCCAAGATTGGGAATTGGAAATTTCAAATATATTTTGACTATGGGCTGACACTTCATTTTCGGCTAACACTGTGTGCCAAACAGTATTTTCATTTGGTTGCTGGACACTGACACACGCTTCAACTGAAACCGTTTGGGGGGCATTACCACGAAAGTAATTGGTATCAATATCGACTCCATGTATTACGCCACTGATACCCAGGCGAATAATACACCAATCAAATTCACGACCATTGTTTCTACCATAACTGCGGCGAGACTCCCAACCGTCCATCCATTTACCACGTTGTGTGTATTTATCGTCTATAAAAATACCACGGCCAGATTTAAGTAAGTTTTCCATCTCGGCAAAAAAATCATCACTGCAAGACAACGTTTCGCCGCCAACACGTTCGCTGGCTAAATCAACAAAATAGGTTTTTAACCTCAACTCTAGCTCAGCATCTTTACCAGCTAGTTTGTTTTGCTGTTGGGTATTTTCAATCATTTAAAATTTCCTATTTCGATAGCATGATGGTTTTCAATTTTATTTGTATAGATAAAAGAAGAAATCGTGACGGGCTCTATTCACAACAAAACCTGACACAAATGTCAGGTAATTATTATAATTGAATAAAAAATTGGTGCATAGGCCGATAAGATAAATAAAGTGATATTTAAAATATATTGTGACAAAGTAGGTGTTAATGCCAATACCTGTCCTTTAGATTATCCTCAGAGGCACGAAATGGTTTACATATGTGCCCATGGAATATTGTTTATGCGTTGCAAAAATATTGTTAAACACAATCCAACACAAGCAATAAGAAGATTTAGATCACCAACAACCAATCAACTTACCCATAGTATCGTTATTCTCTATTCTAAGATGGGCTTTACCGACATTTTTGGCAGCAAATTCAGTATCAATATTAGGCACTAACGTGCGGTTATCAAAATCGGCTAAACATGTCTGGCTAAATTCTTTTATAAGGTGAGCTTTATAGTGATCATCGCGACTTCTCAACGTTGACCCTTTGATTGTTGCCCGTTTACCCAACATCATTGCCATATCTAATTTATCCGCATAACGGCCAGCCAGCATGGCTAAATAAAGTACACTGCCATCAATATTAAGCAATTTAAGGTTTCGATTCAGATAATCACCAGCAACAAAATCAATAATCAAATCACAACCTTGCCAATGTTTGGCTATTTCAACTGCAAAGTCTTGTTGTTGATAATTAATAACCAGATCTGCTCCTAGCTGTTTACATAAGTCTAATTTAGCCTGACTTGATGCTGTTACCGCTACAGCACAGCCACGTCGTTTGGCTAACTGAATAGCGGCAAGTCCAACACCACTGGCTCCTGCATGGATCAATACATGCTGTTTTGGTTGTAAATCATTTTCAATAAACATGGCTTGGTATGCTGTCAGAAAACATTCTGCTATACCTGCCGCTTGAGGCATATCCATGTTTATAGGTACTGGCATCAGATGTTGACTATGCACTGCCACATACTCGGCATACCCCCCACCTGCCACTAAACCGAACACCTTATCACCAAGTGCAAAGGGTTGATTTTTAATTTGTTGAGAGCTCATTTGTTCTGGATGGAATTGAATTATCTCACCGCTCATTTCTAAACCTAAAATATCGCTTTCACCTGCTGGAGCAGGATACTTACCCTGTCTTTGCAGGGTATCTGCTCGATTCAAACCAAAACATGCCACTTTTACTAGTACCTGTCCAGATGACAACGAAGGCATGTCAGTCTGACAAACTTCTAATGAGTCAGGTGCACAACCGTTTTCGTGTTTTATAAACTGCATGAAGCGGCTCATAGTGTTAAATCTTTTTTTGGATTAGAAATTCTGTTTAGCAAAACCTTACCCTCATGTACAATTGAATCAAATTATTAATAAAAGTTATCCTATGTCATCTAGCGTCATTTTGCAGCCCGGTCGTGAAAAGTCTTTATTACGTAAACACCCTTGGATTTTTTCTCGTGCGATAGAAAAAACCATAGGCAGAACCAACATGGGAGAAACCGTAGACGTGTTATCCCATGATGGTAAGTTTTTAGGCCGAGGAGCTTGGTCTCCAGAGTCGCAGATTCAAGTTCGAATTTGGACGTTTGAACAAGATGAAAGTATCGATAATGGTTTTTTTCAAAGGCGTATTGCTACAGCCCATGCCTCAAGAGAAGATTTAATCAAACGTCATGGATTAACTGGTTATAGACTTATTGCTGCAGAATCAGACGGACTCCCTGGAGTCACCATTGATAGATATGCTGATGTATTGGTTTGTCAGTTGTTATCAGCCGGAGCTGAAAAACATCGCGACAAAATTGTTTGGGCATTGAAGAAAGAATTTCCAGAGTGTTCTATTTATGAACGCAGTGATGTGGCGATACGAAAGAAAGAAGGCTTAGAACAAATTACTCAGGTATTACATGGAGAGGTTCCAGAAGAAGTAGTGATTGAAGAAAACGGTGTGAAAATCATAGTCAACGTCAAAGTCGGACATAAAACTGGTTTTTATCTTGATCAAAGAGACAATCGTGCCATTGCGGCAAAATACGTAGAGAATAAAACTTTACTCAATTGTTTTTGTTACACCGGCACATTTGGAAGTTATGCCTTGGCTAGTGGCGCTAAGTCGGTGACAAGTATAGATGTTTCAGACTTAGCTTTAACCACTGCAAAAAGAAATATTGAGATAAATAATTTAGATACAGATAAATGTGAGTTTATAAATGCTGATGTATTCCAAGCACTACGTGACTTTAAACAACAGGGAAGACATTTCGACCAAATTATTCTTGACCCACCTAAATTTGTAGATTCTAAAGCATCGTTAGTTCGTGCCTGTCGTGGGTATAAAGACATCAATATGTTAGCCATGCAAATTATGCAGCCAGGTGGGATTTTATGTACTTTTAGTTGCTCAGGGTTATTGTCTTTTGATTTATTTCAAAAAGTGGTGGCAGACGCGGCTCTGGATGCAGGCAGAACTGTACAAATTATCGAAAGGCTAGGACAAGCAGCCGATCACCCGGTTGGGAGTAATTACCCAGAAGGATTTTACTTAAAAGGATTAGTGTGTAGGGTACTATAGGTGGACCTGTAGACAGTATATCTCATACTCGAGAAAGAAATTAAGCGGCTAAACGTCGCTTATTTCAATTCAAAGATTTCAACACCTACTGTGCATGAGTTGTCATCAATCGCATCACAGCGCACAACTTTGGTATCGGCAGTAAATGAAGGGATTTGTGAATTAGTGGATTCAATATAAACGTTCAATTTGGTGCCCATTTCAACCGTGCTTTCCTCTATTTCAAGAGACATTCCAGTTGCGCTTATATCCCTACAAACTGCCTGAAGACTGCGTGAAGATTCTTCGTCCACTATCTTAAGTTCACATACAGAATTAACCATCATCCGGAAAAAATTGCGATTATCATCATAGCCTATCATACAATTCCTTTTGCTCTTTAAATACTAACCTGTTTATAAAATGCTCTGAAAACAATGTCAACGCATATTAAATAGAATCCAAATAATTCAGTATCCGTTTGACTGAAATTGGCGCTGACGTACCTAGTTGTTGAGCAAAGAATGACACCTGTAATTCATGTAATAACCAGCGTACTTCTTGTAACTCCTTGGGTATAGGCTGATTAGCAGAAATTTTATTACATTTGGTCTGATATGCTTGTTCTGCTTTTTCTAGATTAAGCTGATGTAATTTATCTTTGGTTGGATCTATGGCAACTTTTTCTAACCTTTTAAAAATTGCCTTAATATATCGTTGCCAATCAACCAGTTTGTGCGCGCCTACATCAGCCACAAAACCTTTGTAAACCAGCGAGTCGAGCTGACCTTTGATATGCCCATGAGCGTAAATTAGATTCAGTGGCACACTGCCTTTCATTTTTTTCTTGATTTCATGAGCAATAGTCAGACCCACTTCTACTTGCTGAGCAATATTCAAAACAGTATCGTTAATTTCTTGTCTGACAAAATTACAGCATGAATCAAAATGAATTTTTTCACGGATATCACTGTTGTTTTGATGAGAATATTGATTAATAAGCTGATCGACTCCAGCATCTATACAGTCGTCAATTAATGCTTTAATTTGTCCGAATGGATTAAAATACAGCCCTAATTTGGCTTTATTAGGCAATTTATCCTGTAAATATTTAACCGGTGATGGGATCCCTAAAATAATCAATTTGCGCAATCCTAGCTTGTGTGATGCTTGGGCCATATGTGGTTGATCGAATAATTTAACGGCCACCGTTTTACCTTCATTCACTAACGCTGGATAGGCCTTAATTTCATAGCCACCTGTTTTGTTGATAAACTCATTTGGTAACGTATCAATTTCCCAAGTAACTAAACCAGTTTTCTCAAGTTCAGGTGTGGCTACTGACTGTAAGTTTTGTTTCACTTTTCCTTGAAGTTTTTGTTGCAGCGCAAACAAGTCTCTACCTTGCGCAATTAACTTGGCATGTTGATCTATTACTTTAATATTAAACATTAAGTGTTGCGGCAATTTATCAATTTGCCATTCACTTAGTTCAAGATCACGACCAGTCATACGTTTCAATTTTGATGATAAAGCGCTTAAAAATCCTATAGGATTACCTTGCTTATCTGTTTGCGGCATATCCGACAAACAAGCATCTGCATAATTGGGTGCTGGCACAAAATTTCGTCTTAAAGATTTTGGCAAAGCCTTGATTAAAGCCACAATAAGTTCATGACGTAACCCCGGTATCAGCCAATCTAGACCTAAAGTATTCACTTGATTAAGCAGTGCTAAAGGCACCATCAAACTGACACCGTCGTCCTCATCTTTTGGATCGAAATGGTAATTTAATCCTAGTGTAAGGTTGTTTTGTCTAAAAGTTTCTGGGAATGACAAAGCGTCGATATGTCCGGTATCTTTCTTTAGCAATGCTTTAGGATCAAAATTAAGCACGTCAGGGTTTTCAACAGATTGTTTCTTCCACCATTTCTTAAAATTGACTTCAGAACATATATGGTTTGGAATTTTGTCACTATAAAAATCAACTAAGGTATCTTCGTCTACTAGGAGATCACGTCTTCGACTTTTGTCTTCTAAAACTTCAATATTCTCTATCATTTTCTGATTAAATGACAAAAAGGCAAAGTTTAATTTAGTCTCCATATTGACTAACGCTTCACGTATAAATATATTTCTACTTATCTCCGGGTCAATCTGGCTATAATTTTTTCGCCTTTGGTTAATCAATATCAACCCATACAAACTCACTTTTTCAAAAGCCTGAACGACGCCTTGTTTTTTTGACCAGTGTGGCTCGGAGTATTCTGTTTTGATTAAGTGTTGAGCCAACGGTTCAATCCACTCTGGTTCGATTTTAGCTGCCACTCGACCAAACAAATGCGCTGTTTCAACTAACTCAGCCACCATAATCCATTTAGGTTGAGACTTAGCTAAGCCAGAACCGGGAAAAATCTTAAAACGACTATTGCGAGCACCCAAGTATTCACGGTCTGTATCTTTATTGCCTAAATGGGATA
>CAJQKX010000427.1 GCA_905479025.1 uncultured Paraglaciecola sp. | reverse complement strand
CATCAGCAACTGTTATCTGTTGTTGAACAGATTGGATTAGAGGTGGCACAAGCTAAACAGGTATTGGATTCAGATAAGTACTCATCTGACGTGAGAAAGCAGCAACAGTTTTATCAAGCCGCTGGGGTGAGTTCAGTGCCTGCAGTGATAGTGAATGATAAACATTTGATCAGTGGTGGTCAGCCTACTGACGTTTTTGAAAAGGCGTTAAAGCAAATTGCTGAAGAGGGTTTTAACTAGACCAAAGCAATTATTGTTATTTTGTGTGACGAGGGTGGCATTTAAGTCGCTAGCTAATTATCTAGAGTTCAGGTTAATTATGGTGAGCTGAGCATAAACAGGTTGTTAAGCTTTATTATGAATGAACCCCCTTCAGTAGAAGGGAGCCCATACCTTTCTTAATGCTTTGACATGATTGATATGTTACTGAGTAACGGGAAAACCTCTATCTCGCATCAAGGCTTCCACTTTGGCGTCGCGTCCACGGAATAGACGATAAGCTTCGGCGGGATCCATAGCATTACGAATAGAAAACAAGTGATCGACTAGCTTTTTGCTGACGTCTTTATCGTAAAAGCCACCTGGTGCGTCGGCAAAAGCTTCTGCTGCGTCAGAAGTGAGCACTTCAGCCCACATATAGCCATAATAGCCAGAAGAGTAACCTTCACCCGAAAACACGTGACCAAACTGAGTGCTGCGATGGCGCATCACCACTTCTTCGGGCATACCCAGAGCGGTTAGCTGTGTTTTTTCAAAGCTCTGTGGTTCGATTAACGCAGGATCTGTGGTGTGGTATAACAAGTCCATGATGGCTGAAGCCATATATTCAGTTGTTTTGAAGCCTTCATTAAAGGTGGCGGCTTTTTTAATTTTGGCGACTAAATCAGCAGGAATAGGTTCACCCGTTTTGTAATGCACCAAGTAGTTATTGATGACTTCGTCTGTTGTTAACCAACGCTCCAGTAACTGAGATTGAAATTCAGTGTAATCTCGCACCCCAGAATGTGAGGTAGGGTAAGCAACCGAGGCCGATAAGAAATGCAGGGCATGTCCAAATTCGTGAAAATAAGTTTCTGCATCGTCCCAAGATATGAGTGTTGGCTGACCTTCTGACCCTTTCACAAAATTAGAATTATTAGAGGAAAGTACCGTCTTTTTACCATCAAAGGTTGTATGACTACGATAAGTGGTGGCCCAAGCGCCAGAACGTTTTCCTTTGCGACCAAATGGGTCTAAGTACCACAGACCAATATGTTCACCTGACGTTTTGTCTTTGACTTCCCACACCTTAACGTCCTCATGAAATACTGACACGGAACCTTCAGGTACAGGCGTAAAATCAAAGTTAAATAATCGGCCTGCTACATAAAACATAGCTTCACGTAATTTATGCAATTGCAGGTATTGTTTGACTTCATCAGAATCAAGAGAGTATTTGTCTTTGCGGACTTTTTCGGCGTAATAGCGATAATCCCAGGGCGCTATTTTAATGTTAGCTTCTTGTGTATCTGCTATTGCCTGCATATCGGCAACCTCTTGTTCGACACGTGCTATTGCTGCTGGCCACACTTTTTTCATCAAATCCATGGCGTTTTCTGGGTTTTTTGCCATGCGATCTTCTAGGCGCCATTGCGAGTAGTTGTCGTAACCTAGCAGTGCAACACGTTCATTACGTAAAGTGAGGATGTTTTTGATGAGTGCGTTATTATCAAATTCATCACCGTTATTCGCTCGGCTGTAGTAGGTTTTCCATACTTTTTCTCTCAGTTCTCGATTGTCCGAGTAGGTTAAAAAGGGATCCATCGATGAGCGCGAATTGGTAATGGCATATTGCCCTTCTTTACCAAGCCCTTTTGCGGCGTTTGCGGCAGCCGAAATCAAAGACTCTGATAGGCCTGATAACTGGTCTTCATTTAAAAACAACACATAGTTTTCTTCGTCAGCAAGTATGTTGTTGGCAAATTGCGTTTGTATGCCAGCTACTTCTTGATTGATGGCGGCATAACGCGCTTTGGCTTCGCCTTTTAGAGTTGCACCGTTGCGAGCAAAGCTATTATAGGTAAGCCATGTGACCCGCTGTTCTTCGCTGGTTAAGGTTTTTAATTCTTCACTTTGATAAACGGCTTTTACTTTCGCAAATAGTTTTTCATTACCTGTAATACTTGAATTGAATGCAGAAATTTTCGGCACCATTTCTTTTTGGATACCACGAAACTCAGAGCTATTATTATTTGAGCTCCATATGCCCCAATAACGAAATACTCTGCTTAAAGCACTACCGGCTTTTTCTAAAGCCACTACTGTGTTTTGAAAATTCGCCGGCTCTGGATTACTAACTATGGCATCGATTTCAGCCAAATTTAGGGCCATACCTTTTTCTAAAGCGGGTTTAAGGTCTGCTAAATCCATCTTATCAAAAGCGGGTACGCCGCCATAAGGGCCTTCATATTCTGCTAATAATGGATTTTGTTGTTCTGCTTTTACCTCTGCAACTGTGGTTTTTAGTTGGGTGTTAGTAGAAGTGGGTTCACTACATGCACTTAATGCCAATATCACCGCACTACTTAATAGCGCTGCTAGTCTTATTTTCATAATTTCCTGCCAGATGGTTTTTATAATTTTGATTTAGTTCGTCAAGGTTAATCTGACGATCACAAGAGTGTAATGTTATGGCATCAAAGTACAAGGGGGTATTAGTGCGATGTACTATGTTATGAGGAGTATTTTGAGTATCTATTGCCATGCATAACTGGCGTTGGGTATACGGCAACTTCGCGAATACTAGCTAAAGTGTAAGAATCTTAAAACTCACGTTAAGTGTCTGAAATGAGAGCAGTTCTAATAGCCACATTTTTAATGGTATCAAGCCATTGTTGTGCTAGTTCAGATGCACTGGCAAACACCTTAAGCTGGTTGCAAACTTGGGCTCCACAAAACCTCGAATTTAAGATGACAACGTCTGCAATAAAATTCAATGGTTGTAAGCAGAAAGAGTATTTAGCTTCTTTGAACCAACCTATTACTAAAAATATTACGCTTGAAATGGGCTTAGGTTATGCTAAAGGTGCACATTTTTGGGGGATTTTTAATCAAAAAGTGTCTGTAAAAGAGTTTTTTTTATTCCGAGATACCAATTTAGTCATGATGTTAGTATTGGGTTTGGTGTCATTGCTCAATCACAAACTGAATTTAAAACAAGCCAAGGGTTTGAGTACAATTTACCAAAAAATACCGAGTGGTTGGTTAATACACGCATTGATGGTTTTGCTTCTAATCATTATTGGCAGTGGACTGCGTCAAGCCAAAAGTGGAGTGCTTCAGATGCGCTCGGAGGGTTATTTAAAAACGGCGCTACGCGTCATAACATTAGCTTAAGTTACAATGAGTATTTTTGAAACACTACAGAGACAGTATTTAAACTGTCGCCCCTATGGCACTTCCTTTATCCAAATGCTGAGCATCGCACAATCGCAATACTGTTTTTTTATCGGTTGCATCTATTTCAGTAATACATGTATTTTGAAAGTTTGATAGTGGCGAGATAGCCTCATCCACTATCAAGTGTTGTTTAATTATTTCGCGCAGTACTAAGCCGTGAGTCATAACAATTAGGCTCCCTTGCATGTTCTGATGGGTTGTTAATACCAATTGCCACGCATGATGGACTCGTTCAATAAACTGCTGATGCGTTTCACCATTTGGCGGTGCATAACTTTCCGCAAAAAAATCAGTGTTAATCTCGTCATAAGGCCTACCACGCAAATCACCAAAGCTTCTTTCCCTCAGTAAAGGTTGTAGGCTAAAGGTAGATTGTTTTATTGCACGAAGAGGCGCCGCCGTTTGTTGGGTGCGCATGTAGTCACTGCATATTATTTTCTCTATGGAGATATTTTGAAACGTCTGAGCAAGTTGCTTGGCTTGTTGATGCCCAAGCTCTGAAAGAGGTGTATCAGGCATTTGTACAATTCTATCTCTGTTGCCATTCGTTTGGCCATGACGGATAAGATAGATAGACATTATGCAAATACTACCGTTTTATTTTTGTGAATGATTACGCGGTCTTCTAAATGGTAACGCACCCCATTGGCTAAGGCTGTTTTTTCACAGTTTTTACCCTTACGCACCATGTCAGTAGAGGTATCGCTATGGCTAATACGCATCACTTCTTGTTCAATAATTGGACCTTCATCTAAATCGCTCGTCACGTAATGGCAAGTGGCACCAATTAACTTCACGCCACGGTTATAAGCTTGCAAATAAGGTTTAGCACCAGCAAAAGATGGTAAAAAGCTGTGGTGAATGTTGATCGCTTTACCTGCTAATTTTTTGCAAAGATGATCAGGAATAATCTGCATAAATCTAGCAAGTACGGTTAAATCTGCTTCGTAAGCCTCGATGAGTTTTTCTACCTCAGCAAAGGCTTTTTCCTTTGGTTGGTTTTTAAAATCCACCCAATGAAAAGGGATGTTGTGCCAGTCCGCAAATTGTTTCATTTGCGGATGATTGGCAATAATACAAGGAATATCGCAATGCAATTCACCACTGTGCCAACGATGCAAGATATCCATCAAGCAATGAGACTCGTGACTAGCCAGCATCACTACTTTTTGTTTTTTGAGTGAATCAGCAATTTTCCAATGCATTTGGAATTTTTCAGCGATAGGTTCAAAAGCCTGCTTCACGCTGTCAATACTCATAGTGATAGATTCAGCTTTGATTTCGTGACGCATAAAAAATCGCCCCGTTTGCTGATCAGTATGATGGTTAGCCTCAACAATAGTGGCATTTTGATTAGCCAAAAATTGGCTTACGGCTGCCACTAACCCTACTTGATCTGGGCAATCAATGACTAATCTAAATGTTTGCTGCATAACTCTTAAAACCTTGATTTCTTTTATAGCTTATTGTCACCCGCTAAAGCCAATGAGGTAAAGAACAAAAACTGCTATTTCAGAATAAACACCATGCTTGACATTTACATTTTAAACTCAATGATTATCAAATAAGTGTTCAAACTCAGACTGCTTTAAAAGCAAATAGTCTGGCCAATGGCCAAGTCTGCCGAATATGATAAGACACCCCTTTTTTACCTAAAACCGACTCGTATAAATGAAATTCTGCGTTATGCCAAGAAAAGGTAGGTGAAATTAACGCTGCTGGTGGGTTTACCGAACACTTTCTGGCAAGAGTAAGATGTGCAATGTAATCTTGTTTAGGAAGTTGCAAGCCAACTGAGTGAGATATTTGATACAGAATTTTCGCAAGTTGTCGATGGGTATTTTGAGTATTTTTGCATCCTAACCAAAGAGCTTTGGGTTTGGACCAATAACCTATTTGGTTAAGTGAAACATCAAATGCGTGTATTTGATCAATCTGATTAACGGACTCACATAAGGCATCGAGCTGTTTAGGCGAAATTTTCCCTAAAAAAGCTAAGGTGACATGAAAATTGGCTGCCGGTACCGGTGCATCAAAGTGAGGAAATACTTTATTTCGCCAACCCTCTATCGCCAACTTAGTTTTGATGTCGGGTGATAAACCAAAAAATGCGCGCATACTGTCAGCCCTGATGTTTGTTATCATCTTGGTTAGATACTTTACTCACACCTTTATTTAAACAAAAGAGATTTCATTTGTTACCTGTTGAACATATTTTACCCGCGCTACATAGACAATTGATTGGCGGTGATGCCATTGTTGTGGCGCCGCCCGGTGCGGGGAAGTCGACCTGTTTACCTTTGTCTTTGCTCAAATTAGATGTGTTTAAAGATAAAAAGATTATCCTGTTACAGCCAAGGCGTATTGCTGTTAGGACGATTGCCTCATATTTAGCGAGTCAATTAGGTGAATCGGTTGGTCACACCATAGGTTATCGTATTAGAGGTGAAGTAAAAGTATCGGCTAATACCCGATTAGAGATCGTCACAGAGGGTATTCTAACCCGCATGTTACAGAATCAGCCAGACTTACCTGATGTGGGTCTAGTGATTTTTGATGAGTTTCATGAACGCAGCGTGCATGCCGATTTTTCATTGGCCCTGTGTATTGAAGTGCAACAAGCGCTTAGGGAAGATTTACGTTTATTAGTGATGTCGGCTACGCTTGATGTCACAGCACTAGGCGAGTTATTGCCTGCAGCCAAATTATTAGAGTCTAGTGGAAAAAGTTACCCTGTAGACATCATTTATCATCCCGACAATTCAAGTTTACATTTATTTGAAAAAGTCAGTCGTTTGGTTATCTACGTTTTTCCTAAACACCAGCATGATTGTTTAGTTTTTTTGCCCGGTGCTGCCGACATTAACAAAGCTGCACAGCGTTTGAGCCAACACTTTTTAAGTACAGGTGAAGATGAGGTTGAGGTTGTGAAGTTGTTCTCAGAATTATCGAAGAATGAGCAGCAACAAGCTTTATTGCCCAACCCCGCAGGAAAACGAAAAATTGTCTTAGCGACAAATATCGCTGAAACCAGCTTAACCATCGAGGGTATTGAAGTTGTCATTGATAGCGGTATTGAGAAAAAAGCAATTTTCCAATTAAATCGTGGTGTTACGCACCTACAAAGCCAAAATATATCACAAGCATCTGCCACACAACGGGCTGGAAGGGCTGGGCGTTTGACTGCAGGCACTTGTTACCGACTATGGAGTAAAGAGCAACATAGCAGGTTAGCTCAACAAATTACGCCTGAGATCATGCATAGTGACATGAGCAGCTTTATTTTAGAAAGTGCCATATGGGGAACGGATGTGTCAGCGCTTGCGTTACAAGATCATCCCAGTGACGCGCAGCTATCCCAAGGTTTTGCACTTTTAAAGCAGCTTGAATTGCTTGATGATAACCATAAACTCACGACTTTAGGCCGTAAAGCTCATGGCTTAGGTTGCCACCCTAGTATCGCCGTTATGTTGATTAAAAGTGCGAGCATGAGCTCAGAACATTTAAGTATGGGATGTGCTATTGCGGCACTTTTAGAAAATAAAGACCCTATGGGCAGAACGGATAACGGTGCAAGCCTTGCCGCTAGGTTACATTTTGTATTACAACAAAGACATCATGTTATCTGGCAAGCAATCCGCCAATGGCATTCGAAATTAGCATGTCGTCTTTTAGTTTGGCCGACCGAAGATACGGCTGTTTTGGTCGGTTACGCTTACCCTCAATGGTTGGCAAAGCAGAGGAAAAATGAACGTTATCAGCTGGTGAATGGAAGCGGCGCGGTATTATACCAAGATGACGCTTTAACCGCGCACCCTTGGTTAGCGATAGCAAATATGCAAACCAGTGATAGACAACAAGACAATGCGCAAATTCGTTATGCGGAGTCTTTAACGCTGTCACAACTTGAGCAACATTTTGAGTACTTGATTGAGAAAAAAGAGCGAGTTGACTGGGATCCTGAAAATCAAAGAATAGTCTCAGAAATGCAAAAGATTTTGGGTAAAATCATTATTCACAAACAACCCATAAAACGTCCCTCTGAGCAGCATATTCTGTCTATTTGGCGAGATGTTATTCATGCCAAAGGCATGGCAGACATGCCTTTCAATGATGAAGCTCAGCAACTTATCTATCGTGTACAATTGGCAGCAAGTTTTGCTGGGGTCCCATCATCTTCGGCGTTTCAGGCATTACCAGATTTTACGGTAGCTGGTTTGCTCAATTCAATTGACCGCTGGCTGATACCCTACCTTACGAATATATTAACTTGGCAGCAATTTACGCAATGTCATTTTCTGCAACAACTGCTTAACGAGTTGGACTTCGCACAGCAACAAAACCTGAACAAACAGTTACCAAAACGGATGACTTTACCCAGTGGGAGCAGTGTTCAGTTAACTTACACCTCGAGCAATTGTGTGGTGTTATCGGTGCGTATGACCGAATTATATGGTTTGCAGCGTCACCCAACGGTTGCACAACAACAGGTTCCGATTACTGTTGAGTTACTTTCTCCTGCGGGGCGCCCCATCCAAACGACGCAAGATTTACCCAGGTTTTGGCAAGGAAGTTATAAAGAGGTACAAAAAGAAATGAAAGGTCGTTATCCTCGTCATTTCTGGCCAGATGACCCAGCAAATGCTCAAGCAACAACGCGCACCAAAAAAAAGATGAACAGTAAACCATGAGTAAAATCCCCTCAGGCAAAGCTAGAGCTGCAGCAGTGAAAGCCAAGTCAACGAACATTGTATCGAAGGTTTCGATATGGAAACGACTTAACCCTTTTAGTTGGCTTTGGCGTCATTGGGGTAAGTTACTGTCTATTTTTATACTAGTGATGGCAGCTTACACACTGTATCTCGATGCAACAATTAGTCAGAAATTTGCCGGTAATAAATGGCAGGTGCCAGCACAAATATATGCACGACCCATGTATTTAAGTCTAAAACAAGAAATAAGTATTAAAGAGATTGAAGAGGAATTGCAACTATTGGGTTACAGAAGGGTGACCCGTGCCTATAGTTCAGGCGAATACCAAGTATTGACGAACAAAATTCGTATCCAGCGTCGTAAATTTGATTTCTCCCATGGCATAGAAGATTTACGATATATTGAAATTAGTCTTAAAAAAGCGCGTATCAGTCAAATACAAGACCTTAATAGTCGTCAAAGTATCAATAATATTTACCTTGAACCATGGCTCGTCACTCGCTTGGTCAGCAGCGGTCGGGAAGACCGTATGTTAGTAAAAATCAACGATGTTCCGCCTATTTTGACTCAGGCGTTAGTCGCTGTGGAAGATAAGGAATTTTATCAGCACTTTGGTGTGGCGCCACTTTCTATCTTACGGGCTCTCATGGCCAATATTTCTGCAGGGCGCACTGTACAAGGTGGCAGTACATTGACCCAGCAGCTGATTAAAAATCTATTTCTAACTCGCGAAAAATCTTTAGTGCGTAAAGCTAAAGAAGCCATGATGGCGCTGATCATAGAATTCAGATATAGCAAAGACGTGATCCTCGAGGCTTATCTAAACGAAGTGTTTTTAGGGCAAAATGGTGATACCGGTGTGTATGGATTTGGTTTAGCCAGTTATTTTTATTACGACCGCCCTTTGAATGAACTGAGCATTGACGAAATGGCTACATTGGTTGGTATTATCAAAGGCCCTTCATATTACAACCCCCGTAAGCATAATGAGCGAGCATTAGAAAGGCGCAATATAGTGCTGCGCTCTATGTTTGAAAGTAACCAATTGTCACCCAATGAATATCAAGATTTAGTGAAGTTACCCATTAAATTAGCCACAGGTGCGAGCCTGAAAAAAGATAAACATCCGGCGTTTATGGATCAAGTACGTCGTGAGCTACGTTTGGTGTTGGATAACCCAGATATTCGTCAGTCAGGTTTAAAAGTGTTTACTACATTGGACTCTAATGCACAGATGAAAGCTGAGCGTGCTGTCTTTGAGGGAGTCGCAGTTCAGGAGAAACGTATAGGCAAGTATGGGTTTGAGGCGGCCATGATAGTGACTGACATTGATTCAGGGGAAATTCGCTCGATTGTGGGCGGGCGCAATGTTGATTATGCCGGTTTTAATAGAGCACTGGATGCGAAGCGTTCTATTGGTTCATTGATAAAACCGGCTATTTACCTTACTGCGCTAGAGCAAGCTGCAGACTATAACTTAGCCACACACTTGACTGATGAGCCCATTAAACTGAAAAGTGCTTATGGCAAAATGTGGGAGCCACAGAATTCAGATAAAAAATTCCGAGGTCAAGTACCGTTATTGACCGCGTTGAGTCGGTCTCTAAACGTGCCAACTGTGACGTTAGGCATGAACTTAGGCTTAGGCAATATTGCTGATACTATCTGGCGTTTAGGAGTAGAAGAGGAGCTTGATTTGTATCCTGCTCTTACTTTGGGAGCGGTAAATTTTTCTCCGTTACAAGTGAACCAAATGTATCAAACCATCGCCAATAATGGGCGTTACATTCCGCTGCACTCAATTACTGCCATTATGTCTGCAGATAATAAATTATTGTGGAAATTTGATGTTGCCGAAGAGCAACGAGTAGATGAGCAGGCGACTTACTTGCTGAATTATGCACTACACAAAGTAACGCTGAAAGGCACAGCAAAAGATATTCGAGTAAAATTTCCAGATATCAATATGGCGGGTAAAACCGGTACTACAGATGATTATCGCGATAGTTGGTTTAGTGGTTTTGACAAAAACATTCTTGTGACCAGTTGGATTGGCAAAGATAATAACCAACCCGTTAACTTAAGTGGTGCTAGTGGCGCTATGCAGCTATTTATTGATTATCAGCAACAACAAGAACCCAAGTCACTGGTGAGGCGCTTTCCTGATGGTTTGAGTATTGCTCATTTTGATAACGAGACAGGTCACTTAAGCAAAGCAGGGTGTGCCGATACTTTCAGTGTGCCTGCCATCACTTTAGCATTGCCCCCCGTGCCTATTACATGCTTTAGCGAACCTTCTGTGCCAGATAAGCCCAAAAGTTTGTGGGAGAAGATTTTTGGTTAAGGTTGTTTTTTAATCACAACCGATTGTGGCCTTTTTTGATATTGTTGCAGGTTTTGATCGGGTAAAAGAGATGTTTTGTTGATTCTATCTTGGATGAAACTATTAATGGGTGGAGGTATTGAACAGTTAATTTGTCCCCCTAAAATACCTAATAACACTGCCGCTGTTTGTTTGCTGGCACTACTACAATCTGCGCGCACCTTTAAGTCGTCTCTTAGTTTTTCATCTTCGGTCATAAAAGTATTTTTGACTTCATCATCTATTACCGGTGAATTTTTGTGTTGCTGATAATACCGAGATGCCTGTTTAGCCACTCTATTTCTTTGCTGCTGCTGAAAACTATTTAGGTGACGTCTTGCCATGCTTGTTGCAGGAGCGAGTGCTTCTGAACTTGGTATTGGGTTCACACTTTGTTCACTGGGCATAATTTCATTCACTTCATCATTTACTGCTGCTTCTTCCTCTTGTATCTTTTCCTCGCGCATGGGTGGTAATCCTTGTGGTGGAATGACCTGTACCTCGGGTTCTGAAATAGGGGCAATTTGATTATCTGGTGGGGTTTCAGCAACGCCAGGCTTTTCTTCTAACTCGTCAGGTGGAGGTATGTCCTCTTTTACCTCCTCAACAGGTATTTCTGGCATGATGGGAGGCATATCAAATATTAAGGTTGCTTGAATCACCTCTTGCCTTTTTAGCGGCAAGTCTGGTGCTGTAGGAAACATAACCGACCGGGCAACCACATACATGACAATCAGGTGCAAAATGACTGATATAAATAGAAATTTATTTTTTTTAAACACTGCCGTTTGCGCATGTCCTTGATGAATGTTTCGGATTTAGTAGAGTACCCTTTTAGGGATTAGTTCAAAACAGCAATGATGTCTATACCCAGTTTAATGACGGGCTTGGCTAGCTACAAAGCAGTCTTTTTAAGGCGTTGCGTTTAGCGTCAGTAACCAATATATCGGGCTGACTATCAAGAAAGTATACCTTTAGTACCTTTTTCATCACATCATGTCGTTCTTATTGATAGCCGTTACTGTGGTTATTTTCTTAGATTTCCCGAACTCATCTTCGTAAGCATAGTCATTGCGAACACATTTTCTGTTATCAGCAATACGCCAGA
>CAJQKX010000426.1 GCA_905479025.1 uncultured Paraglaciecola sp. | reverse complement strand
ACAACAGCAACAGGTATCTGTGGAAAATCTTGAGTGACGCGGATCAAACCATAAAAATTATCACAACCTGGCATATTCAAATCTAGCAAAACCAAATCACAACCTGAATTTTGTTGCAAAGCATTGAGTGTCGAATCTAAGCCATCTGATTGAATCACATCCACGTTCTCAAACAATAACTGCAGTGCCGATACCAATGCTTCTCTGTAAAGAGGATGATCGTCTGCTATTAAAAACTTTGCCACTAAACACAACCCACTTATCAAAACTAACTATAATTAACGAAGACTAATACTTTAGTCTCAACTAATGAAGGTATAATTCACTTTTAAACTTAATCCTTAAGCACGATTTACTTTTTTAGAATAATAGTATATTTATTAAGCTAATTTTGATTAACAAGTCGGCTATGCAATTATCTGTACACATCCTGATAATACCTTACTGATGAGATTCGTTTGTCACAAGCTTGCGAAATACCCTGCGGTATTTCTTCTCCATCAGTTGCTAGTAAATTGGTAGCAATGGAAATTGCTTGGATGAGTTTGCACATGTAGAATTATAGAATATTTTTATTGAGGTCAACACGCCACTATGCAAGACGTCAAAGATACGATTTATTCTCAACCACAACAAGTCAGTGATTTTCGATTTGACCAATCAGTGGCGGAAGTCTTTCCTGACATGATCCAGCGCTCTGTTCCCGGATACAGCACAATAGTGGATACAATGGGTCAGATATGCGCTAGGTATGCACAACCACAAAGCAATATATACGATTTAGGTTGCTCACTAGGAGCAGTCAGTTTAGCCGCTAGCAAATACATAAAAACTGAAAATTGCCACATTCTAGCTATTGATAACTCTCATGCCATGGCGCAACGTTGCGAGTTACATGTGAAGGCTTTCAAGGCAGCCACACCTATAAGTGTTATTTGTGATGATATACAAAATATTGATATTAAAAATGCATCTTGTGTGGTGATGAATTTCACGTTGCAATTTATACCTCCTGAACAGCGTATCGATATCATGCATAAAATCTATGCAGGATTAAATTCAGGTGGTGTTTTACTGTTATCTGAAAAGCTTAGCCATAATACTCAACAAGGTAATGATTTACTGATTGACCTGCACCACGAATTTAAGCGCAGAAACGGTTACAGCGAACTAGAAATAAGTCAAAAGCGCACTGCCCTAGAAGATGTCATGCGCACTGAAACCTTCGAACAACATAAAAATAGATTAGAACAAGTTGGCTTTACAGATCTAGTGCGCTGGTTTACTTGTTATAACTTTACGTCGATGGTAGCGATAAAAGGCTAAAAGCGACTATCTACAAAATATTTATACAGAGTAAGTTTTACTCACAACTCAAAACAGCGCTTTTTATTGAAAAGGGTGCAGATTTGATATCTTTTTCGTCAAGCTAGAAGTGCGAAGCTAATTTTATTATAGGAGGCCACTTGGCTGTTACTTGGTTTAATGATTTTTACAAATTTATCGCTGACTCACCTCTTAGTCATTGGTTAGAGGTACTGCCTGCTCAAATTGCTTCTTGGCAAAAAGACCAACTACACGGTGATTTTAATAAGTGGATAAAATTACTCAATAAACTGCCCAAAACATCACCCTGCGATATAAACCTGTTAGACAGAGTGGAGGTTGGTCACAAAAGTGATATCGATGACTACACCCAAAAACAGATAGTTGGATTACTCAAACAATTTATGCCTTGGCGCAAAGGGCCGTTTCATTTACATGGTATTCATATCGATACCGAGTGGCGCTCCGACTGGAAATGGGACAGAGTACAGCCGCATATACACCCCCTTAAAGATCGTTATGTTTTAGATGTGGGTTGTGGCAGTGGTTATCATATGTGGCGGATGCTTGGCGAAGAAGCAAAGATGGTGGTAGGTGCTGATCCATCGCAACTATTTTTAATGCAATTCCAAGCGATTAAACACTTCAATCCTGACCCCCGCATTCATTTATTGCCTGTAGGTGTGGAACAATTACCAGAACTTAAAACGTTTGATACCGTATTTTCCATGGGTGTGTTGTATCACAGACGCAACCCCATCGACTTTTTATACCAGTTAAAAAACCAGCTGCGTAAAGGGGGGGAATTAGTACTTGAAACCTTAGTGGTAGAAGGCGACGAACAAACAGTCTTTATGCCCGGTGAACGTTATGCTCAAATGCGTAATGTTTGGTATTTACCGAGTACCGCCGCATTAACTGTTTGGATGCAAAAAGTAGGTTTTAAACACATACGTGTTGTGGATGTTGCCCCCACATCATTACAAGAACAAAGAGCAACCGAATGGATGGACAGCCAATCGTTAGCAGACTTTCTCGATCCGAACAATCCAACAAAAACCATTGAGGGATACCCTGCTCCGCTTCGGGCTGTCTTAGTGGCTGAGTGTTAAATCACTAAAATACTGGTCATTAAATCTGTACTTGCAGATTTAAAATCATAGTAATTCTGTTTAAAATATGGTGTTTATCAAAACAGCTTAATTGCATTGATTAACGACAAAAATTGCCTAATAGTTAATATAAGCGACATCCATTTTTAACCTCTGTGCCTGAGGGAGCCCCACGAATATTCAATCATTAGAATTGCCTACAATCATAGTTCTTAGATTTAATACCGCTGTTTCAAATTGCTCGCAGAGCAATTTGAAACGCTTATCTACGAAGCCTCGCAATCCTAAATAGTGAAATGATAATACTCGCCTTGTCTTAACTGTGTTCGCTTGATAACGACGGTGCAAACCGCCCATGAACATGGCCAAGCCTATAATGTTAGCTAGAATACTGGCAAGTGTGGCGATGAGGATAAGTACTGCAATGCGGTGTACACATCGGCTTTTATGATGTTCAAACCCCAACCCAAATAAGCTACTTTTGATATCTCTAAACT
>CAJQKX010000425.1 GCA_905479025.1 uncultured Paraglaciecola sp. | reverse complement strand
TCTAAGTAGATATGTGCTTGAGCATTCTTATCTGCTAGCTTCTTCTATATAATAAACCCATAGAAAATTGTTGGTAGCATAGTATATGTTTGAAAATCTTAGCGAACGTTTAGGCAAAACTCTTAAAAATCTTAGCGGTAAAGGACGACTCACCGAAGATAATATCAAAGATACCTTACGCGAAGTGCGTATGGCGTTGCTTGAAGCTGATGTTGCCTTGCCAGTAGTAAGAGATTTTATCGGTCAAGTGAAAGAGCGTGCGGTAGGCACCGAAGTCAGTAAAAGTCTTAATCCTGGCCAAGTCTTTATTAAAATTGTCCAGTCAGAGTTAGAGTCAGTGATGGGGCAGGTTAACGAATCACTTAATTTAGCTGCTCAGCCTCCCGCCGTTGTATTAATGGCTGGTCTACAAGGTGCAGGTAAAACCACCAGTGTGGGTAAGTTAGCTGCGCTGTTAAAGCAGCGTGAAAAGAAAAAAGTATTAGTTGTAAGTGTCGATGTATATCGTCCCGCAGCAATCAAACAGCTCGAAACATTAGCCGCAGAGGTTGATGTTGAATTTTTTCCTTCGTCAGAGGATCAAAAACCCATTGATATTGCTAATGCAGCAATAGATTTTGCCCGTAAACACTTCTTCGATGTACTACTAGTGGATACCGCTGGTCGTTTACATGTCGATGGCGAGATGATGGGAGAGATTCAAGCATTACACAAATCTATCAATCCCATTGAAACATTGTTTGTGGTAGACGCCATGACTGGCCAAGACGCAGCCAATACTGCCAAGGCTTTTAACGACGCATTACCTTTAACTGGTGTGATCCTAACTAAAGCGGATGGTGATGCTCGAGGTGGAGCAGCGTTATCGGTAAGGCACATTACAGGCAAACCCATTAAGTTCATCGGTATGGGTGAAAAACTTGATGCACTAGAAGCCTTTCATCCAGAGCGTATTGCCTCGCGTATTTTGGGTATGGGTGATGTACTCACCTTAATCGAAGAAGTTGAACGCAAAGTCGATAAGGATAAAGCACAGAAGCTAGCCAAAAAAGTACAAAAAGGCAAAGGCTTCGACTTACAGGATTTCAAAGAACAACTAGAGCAAATGCGTAATATGGGTGGCATGATGTCGATGATGGATAAAATGCCTGGTATGGGCAATATGACATCGCAGATCAAAGAAAAAGCTAACGATAAATCCTTTGTGCAAATGGAATCTATCATCAATTCTATGACACCAGGTGAGCGTACACGTCCAGATGTGATAAAAGGCGGACGTAAACGCCGCATAGCAGCAGGCTCAGGTACACAAATTCAAGATGTGAATAGATTGCTAAAGCAATTTACTCAGATGCAAAAAATGATGAAAAAAATGTCGGGCGGCGGCATGAAAAAAATGATGCGTGGTATGCAAGGTATGATCCCTCCGGGGGGGGCTGGAGGAATGGGCGGTATGCCTCCTCCTCGTTAGAAACTTGATCTGGTTGTGGGCAATATATGAGGATGGTTTTGTTGCAATGTTGTCTTACCAACCACCCTAATATAAATGATACTTAAATAAGTTTTTCAATTGTAGAATAACATTGTCAACTAAGGCTCTGTCAGGCTTATTGACATTATTTTTGTCATTGTATTGTTTTTAGTTATTGCAGTCAGCAGTGTGGTTTTTTACAAAAGCGATTATATCGTCATTAAAACTTTCGAGCTTATCTCGCAACAAATACCTGCATCAATTAAATAATACGTTAATAAAACAAGAACGCTCTTCGTACGAATTTTATGCTACTAAACAGCAACAACATTTCGGATCTGATTATTCTGAAAACAGTCAACAAGCGCAAAACCTAGTGAGTTTAGGATGGAGTGACTTAGTTATAGCTATCAATATTTCACCTCTTCAATTTGGCCGTAAAGACTTATAAAGTTAAGTGATTAATGCGTTGAAGGAGACTGGGCTAGCCGCGAAAGAATTAGAATTAGAAGTGTCCAAAGGGCGGATTATACATAATGAAAATGAGGCTATTGAAACCTTATTTCAGCTCAAAAAATTTGGGCGGCACTTAGGTATTGATGATTTTGGTACAGGTTATTCATTCCAGAGCTATCTTCAAATATTTAATATAGATAAACTCACAATTGAACCATTCTTTTATCCACGATATTCAACATCAAGCAGCTGATCTGTCGATTGTCCGCGCTATTATCGAACTGGGGCGTAACTTGGTATTAAAAGTGATAGCGAAGGGAGTCGAATGTTTCGAGCAGCAAGCGATCCTCGCTTCTATGGGGTGTGATGAAATATAGAGTTTTTACTTGAGTCATCCACTGCCAGAACAATACTTCATTGATTTTTTGCAACCGCATATGTCGGCCTAATCGACTGTTTTTTAGCGCTTTTACTTCACCCAAGATTGTGTCAAGTTGGCTTTAAACTAATCTGTCTTCTAATACTTTTGACGTTGAAAATTGATATAGCATGTTGCGATAAACACAAATGTCGGTGATATTCTCAGAAGTGTTCTCTGGTATTGCTCTGTAATTAGTGGATAAACGATATTCGCCTTTTACAGGCAAAACACGGTGCCATGTATGCCCATGTATTATAACTAAAGTACCTTTTTTAGGGGCCAATATGACTTGTTCTGAAAAATTTTCGTCTACTTCGCCTGCAGGCAATTGACCTTGCCGATGACTGCCAGGCATCACTAACACTTCTCCGCCCACTTGGTCGTTAATATCCATAGTATAAACAAGGCGGTTAAGGTTAAATTGTTGAGGATCATTGGGTGGGCAGTCTTGATGCCATGCTTGGCCTTTGCTGCCTTTTTTTGAAAACATCGTCATGCAATACAGTGATTTCCAACCTTCTCCTAATATTGCCTCGGTTAACGTCTGCATATTGGCGCAATGCTCAATTTCATCAAATGCATGTTCACCAGACCTTTGTGGAAACCAAGGAATAACCTCAGTCGCTGATTTTGATAAGAATGCGGCCTCATGCTCATATTCAGGATTTAAACCATAGTGCCCGAGTATGATACTTTGGAGATTGTTCATTGACTCAGCTGAAAAAAAATCATCTATCACAAGATATCCCTGCTGCCAGAAACGAGTACTCAAATCGACTGTTTTCATGATAATTTACCTTGTTTACTGGTTATAAGGCTCAAACGAATAAGAATACTGATAGTCCAAATAGGGAATAATATAATCAGGTAATGGTTTGGCACCCCAAGTATTCGTGCCCCCTACACCACGCTGCATATAATCTATATTGACATAAATTCTTTGCTTTTGAGGCAGTTCATGAGGGTGGAGGTTTTTAGCTTTTACTTGTGCAGCATTGGCGTGGTAATCAGCCGTATCATAATACTGAGCACCAAAGCCAATCAGTGGAGCACCTTTAAATGTTATACCTTTGCCATCTTGATTATGGAACGACACATAACGCACATCACTGCGATAACCATTTTCTTGTGGCCGCACATAAGGCACATACAAATCTGCCACATTACTTTGATATTGGCCCACATGAGCAGATGTAAGCCTGTCTATATAGTTTTCGTGTGGTCCACGTCCATACCAGTTAACTTGAGAATATTGCTTGTCTAACTCAAATAAGGTACCCAAACGCGGAATGTCAGATTGTTTTTTGTGTGGCGCAGCATAGAAATATACATCTACTTTTACTTCACCATTGCCAAACACATGATAAGTAGTGAAGTAGCGGCTACCTATTGCACTCAAATAATGTT
>CAJQKX010000424.1 GCA_905479025.1 uncultured Paraglaciecola sp. | reverse complement strand
GCATACTGGCCAGATGATATACTGGCAGTCCATACTAAACGGATAGTAAAGGTGTTGCCCTTCAATTTAAAAATCGAAGTACAGGGAGTGCTAGAATTAGGCACCGAAAAAGATGCTGAAACTGGTTTTGTCAGCCGAGTGCGATTAATCGATGCCACATATAACTAAACCATCAGATATTGGCCTTCACATGACCATGATCGATTGTGTTGTCCGTGGCGATAACGGTCGTGTGTTATTGTCTGTGCCCAAGTTGCAAATCGACAAGGGAACTTCACTGGGTATTTATGGCCCCTCGGGTGCTGGAAAAACGACAATGCTGTATTGTATTGCAGGCTTGATAGATAATGTTGAAGGCTCAATTTATTGGGGAGAGACTGATCTTTTACAGTTGAAAGCGAAGGACCGCACTCAATACCGCTCAGATCATATCGGAATGATTTTTCAGGACTTTCACCTTTTTGACGAGCTTGGGGCTCTGACGAATGCAAGTCTTTCCGCAATGTATGTGTCTCAAGAAAAGCGGGCAAATTTAAAAAAGCATGCAAAAGTTATTTTGGAGCATTTAGGATTGGATGACGTAAATGCTCCAGTGAACAGACTGTCTGGTGGCGAACGTCAGCGAGTGGCCGTTGCTCGCGCTCTTGCTCAAGAAAAAAGTATTTTACTGGCCGATGAACCAACCGCAAGTCTGAACCGAGAAATGGCAGACTCTTTGACTGATGATCTCATACGCTACGTGAAAGCGGAGGGACAAACCTTAATTACTGTCAGCCATGATATAAATTTATTGAGCCGCATGGACAGAACCGTAGAATTAAAAAGCGGGATAATAACAAATTCAACGAAATTTAAGGCACCATGATAACTTTTTGGGATAACTTGTCGGCCTTGTCACAAGATATTGTCTTGGCTCTTTTTTTAATTCTGCCCACCATGTGTGTTGGAGCTTTAGTAATTCGTGGTTATGCACTTTGGCCACTTGTCAGTGCGATTATTTGGCGGTTTCGAGGCCCAAACATCACTTTCATCCTTTTGATCACGCTATCTGTCGCCCTAAGTCTGAGTATATCAGCTTTAGAAAGCGGCCTACGAAAAGGTATTGCTAAATCTACTGATAAATTTGATTTATTGGTGACTGCTCCGGGTAGTGAAACAAAGATGATACTAGCAACGGTTTATTTGGAACCTATCGATATACCTCTACTTAATGGTGAAATCTTCACAGAGATTGAGGCCCATGAGAAGGTTGTTATGGCAGCACCTCTAGCCTTCGGAGACAGTTACGGTATTTCACCGATTGTTGGAACAACCGCTGATTTTCTTACTCACCTTAGTGACGGGGAAATTAAAGGCCGAATGTGGCAAACTAGTATGGAGGCGGTAATTGGAACTTTGGCACCATTAGAGATAGGTGAGAAATTTGTACCAAGTCATGGTATCAGTTTTAGTTCTCAAAATGGCGCACATGCGGACTATGCCATGCAAGTGGTTGGGCGTTTACCCCCCACTGGCACACCTTGGGATCAAGCGATTTTAGTCCCAATAGAAGCCGTATGGGAAGTTCATGGGTTAGCCAATGGACATGCCCCCAATCGCTTAGATCAATTAGGAAGCCCTTTTGATGCCGAGTACTTCCCAGGCACACCTGCAATAATTATCAAGGCTCACGAGTTGTGGTCAAACTATGCATTACGTTCTGAATTCACGCGCTCGGGGACCAGTATGGCGTTTTTTCCAGCGTCTGTTTTAAGCAATGTGTTTAAGATAATGGCTAATATTAGAAAGGCGATGTCGGTCATGTCTGTGCTTACTCAGGCAATAACCGCTTGCAGCGTCTTGATGAGCTTAATAATAATTTCGAGGCTTTTTCAGCGACAAATGTCAGTGTTGCGCGCTTTGGGAGCACCCACGAGATTCGTTTTTGCCGTCCTCTGGTCTTACTGTATGTCTTTATTGACAATTGGCGCCTTAATAGGTGCTTTCTGCGGCGCGGCAACAGCAGCGATTGTATCTCACTTTGTTAGTTTACAAGCAGGTATTTTAATCTTAGCACCTTTTGGTTGGGGTGAAATGCACTATTTTTTAAGTTTCATCAGCATAATGGCGGTGCTCTCGCTGCTTCCAGCTTTTGCCGTGTTTCAAAATTCTATAGTTGAGGGGTTGCGAAATTGAAATCCGAAGGCACTATCCAACTTGCGCAATAATACCTTTCCAAAAGTAACCAGATAAGATGAGGTATGTAATATGAAATATGCTCTAAGTTTAATCGCACTATCCACAATTCTGCCGGCACTGGCAGAAGACACACGCCAACTAGATGCACATGAACATGGCGTTGGTAAGCTGAATATAGCTATTGAAAATTCCACTATCACAATGGAGTTCCATGCTCCAGGTGCAGATATCGTAGGATTTGAATACGAAGCAAAAAGTGATGCCGACCTGGCCTCAATCGCTTCGGCAACCGCGATACTAGGAGCGCCACTTGATCTTTTTATCATACCGGATGCTGCAGCCTGCACAGTAATGAAAGTGCATGCGGAATTAGAAAGTGAAGACGATCACAATGAGCATGATGACGAAGCTCACGATGATCACGCGGAAGAGGGTCATGACGATCACGCCGAGAACGGGCATAATGACAATGATGAGGGCCACAAGGAGCATGCCGAAGAACCAGGCCATACCGAATTTCATGCAGAGTACACGCTAATGTGTGAGAACCTAGATGCTTTGACAGAGATAACTTTTGCCTATTTCGAGACATTCCCAAATGCCAAAGAGGTTGAGGTGCAAATCATCACTGCAAAAGGCGCGCAGGCGTTCGAAGTCGAACATGACGCACCAGTTCTGAACCTCAGACGCTGAATGCAGGTGACAGGAACCGTCCTTAAACTTTCAGACGTCGGTTATCGATGGCCCGGGCGCTGGGCATTTTCGCTGATCGTGCCTGCTTTAACTGTAAAGGCAGGAGAAGCGGTGTTACTGCTGGGCGAAAGTGGTTCTGGCAAGTCGACGCTCCTATCGTTGATATGCGGCACCATTCCGCCGAATGAGGGTGCCATTAATATCGTGGGTACAGATTTAGCCAAACTGTCTGGTGGAGGGCGCGATAGGTTTCGGGCAGAGCAAATAGGTGTAATTTTCCAGCAGTTTAATCTGCTGCCCTTTGGCTCTGTCGTCGACAATGTCCTATTACCGCTCCACTTTGCCCCCAAACGGCGCAAACGCGCCGGTGATGCTGTGGCTGAGGCCACCAATCTGTGCAAGGCTCTGGGCCTACCACGTGACATCATCTATGCTAAGGCTAATAAATTGAGCGTTGGTCAACAACAGCGCGTCGCAGTTGCGCGTGCCCTGATAGGACAGCCACCTTTGATTATTGCAGATGAACCCACCTCGGCTCTTGACGCCGACAGCCAAGCTACCTTTCTTGAGCTGCTTTTTGCACAAACTGCGGCTCACAATACCTCCCTGTTGATGGTCAGTCATGATCAACGTCTCTGCAAACAATTTGATCGAGTGGTCTGCATGGAAGATATAGCCCAGGTTAAGCGAATTGCGGCATGATACTACGCCTTGCCCTTGTCTCACTCATTGCGCGGATACTGACCGTGGGTATGACCATCCTTGCAATCGCCTTGTCGGTGGCACTCTTTCTTGGTGTTGAGAAGGTACGGACTGGGGCCAAGGCAAGCTTTGCCGATACGATTTCGGGGACTGATCTGATC
>CAJQKX010000423.1 GCA_905479025.1 uncultured Paraglaciecola sp. | reverse complement strand
ATTTAAAGCTGGGGCTTTCATTGAGTGCGCGATTTAGGGTATCTAAGTTCATATAGGTTGGCAGACCTATATATGAATTAATAATGCCAACTACAGGTATCAATAATTCCGGCCTGCGTCCTTCTAAAACATCAACCCCCATAACGTCCCCAATCTTAATATTAAGTTTGCGTGCTAGGCGACTGGCAATCACTATCCCTGAATCGGGCACATCAATACTTTGTTTGCGCCCATCGTCGTATATCAGTTGCAGTGTGCTGTCAGGCTGCATACCTGTAATGCCCCCTCTGTGGGTCATTGAGCCAAAACTAAAATCCGCATTAACTGCATTTATGGGTTCAGCTGTTAGGACGCCAGGTAATTTTTCGAAGTCATAAATGGCACGTAGCGGCAAAGAGTCAACCACACCCACTGTAATATGTTGCCGCTGGCTATCAAAAAAATATACGCGTTTAAGATGAGTTAACGAATCGTCCCACTGCAAGGTCATAATAATTAAGCCGGTTGCCATGGCGATCCCAGCACTGGTTAAAAATGAACGCAGTGGCCGACGAGATATTTGACGTAATGCAATACGAGTAGGCTGATCCAACAATCTAACTAGGCCCAGCGACGATAAAAAGGTTTGTTTATAAATGCCAGGGGAGGGAGGTATCATCGCTTCAGCTGGGGGTAATTTAACAGCGGTTCTAACGGCCGTTAACGCACCCAAAATTGCAGCGATTAAACTGACTAACCCACCAATAATGAAAGCAAAAGGGCTGGGACGATAAATCAGCAAAGGGAAACGAAACAGTTCAGCATACATTACCGTATTAAGACGACCAAAATAAGCGCCAATAACTGAGCCAATTGTCACACCTATGATCCCAATCACCAACATCATTTTAATGTAGTGCCAGGCGATTTGAAAATTGCCATAACCAAAAGCCTTGAGTAAGCCAATTTCGGTTCTTTGTGTTGCAATTAAACGTGACAACACCATGTTAGTTAAAAATACCGCTACAGTAATAAAGATAGTGGGCAATATGGTTGCCATACTTTTTTGCTGTTCTATTTCGTTTTTCACAAACCAATTTGATATTTGATCTTCGCGCTTAATGGCTCTGACTCCACCATAAGGTTCAAGTAAAACATCAACATTATTAAGCACATCTGCAGGCAGGGTATTGCGTGTTAACGTTAAACTTAGATAGTTGAAGGACTCTTGCAGATCATAAGCCGCTGCAAGCACATCATTTGACATCCACATCACGCCAAACAGCTTATCGTCAGGCATCAGCGCACCGGGGCCAATGGCGTAGATAAATTCTGGACTTAGGGCGATCCCCACCACATAAAAATCTTTTTTGTGACCGTTCATAATGACACTGACCGTATCACCAATATCAAGTTTGTGGGCTTCGGCAAAAGGCTCATTGAGGATAACCTGATCATCACGTCCAGGGCTTACCCAGCCGCCTTTTCGCAATACCAACTGATTCAGTAAAGGCTGGCCTTTATCTGGGATTGACATAAGTTGTGCTATGACCGGTTGGTTAAAACCCTTAATGTCTATATTTGCATAGCTACTTATTCGCGTCTGAACTGTTTGTACGCCGTTTATTTGTGAAATTTGGTTGGTTAACCGCAATGGGGCACGAGTGGCAAATGCAAATATTTCGCCAAAGCGATAACGTTGATAATAGGCTTCAGTGGTGTCTTCAAGGGCTTCGATAGTTGACAACGACATAACTAAGGTTGCAACACCTGAACCAATAACGAGGGCAACGGCTAAAACTTGTCCACGCAATTTCCATAAGTCTCGTATTAACTTTTTGTTTAAGACTTCCATCACCATTTTAGCTCTTTGGCCAAAACACGAGTGGAGTTTTTGTGTATGCTGGCTATCTGACCATCAGAAATATTTACCACTCTGTCGGCCATACTGGCGACTACGGAGTTATGCGTAATGACAGCTATAGTTGTACCAAGTTGTTGGTTGATGTTTTCGATGGCTTCTAGTACTAAAATGCCAGTTTTTCTGTCTAATGCACCAGTTGGTTCATCACATAATAAGATATCAGGTTGTTTGGCAATTGCCCGCGCAATCGCTACACGTTGTTGCTCGCCGCCTGAGAGTTGGGCGGGGAAGTGATGCATACGATCGCCAAGTTTAACGAGTTCTAGCGCTGCTTCAGGCGCAATGGGATTAGGGGATATCTCCGTAACCAGCGCAACGTTTTCGTAAGCTGTCAAGCTGGGGATCAGATTATAAAATTGAAATACAAAGCCTACATGTTTACGCCTAAATCGTGTCAGTTCATGTTCACTGGCCTGACTCAAGTCTTGTTGATTATAAAGTATCTGACCTGAGGTAGGTAAATCAAGCCCTCCCAATATATTTAATAAAGTAGACTTGCCACTCCCTGACGCACCTAACAGCACCACCAACTCTTTTGGATAAAGTTCGAAGTTCACCCCTCTAAGAGCTTGCACTTCCACTTCACCGCTGTGGTAAATTTTAGTCAAATTATAGGCAGCTAACGCGGGTGGTATTCCAGGCTGTAACTCTGATTGGGAAACCTTATGCATATAATGGCTCAACGAAAATATAAAATGCGATGTTACGGAATAGGGTAATGATGATATTGAGTGTACTGCATAGGTTTGACTTTATATTTAGGTTGTAAAAAAGCAACAATATTAATCAGTTCAGTGACAGTCATTACTTCATTAAATACCGGCATTTTAGAAATTCCGTCCTCAGTTGCCACACTTTCTAAATTGATAGAGCGAGGGGCGAGTTTGTGTGACGGATTAATAATAGATGTTACCAACTGGGCATAAGTTTTAACGATTGAGGAATTACCTCCCAATCTCACTGGCTGCTCGAACACCTTGTTAATAGATTCATCTTCAACCCCTTCAATAGTATGACAAGCCAGACATTGATACTTCAAAAAGGTTGTTTCTCCCATAGCAATGTCGCCCTCTGGAAGGCTAAAACCTTTTGGCGATCCTGGACCTGACTCGCAAGCGTATAAACCCAGTGTTAACAGAACAAGTAATAAAGAAAGAGGGGTATTCATATGTCATCTCCTTGAATCGAACGTCACTCACCCAAAAGGATAGTGTCGAACTTTACGATGGCATATAACAGAAGAAATTTATTGATGACGATCAATGATTGACCATCTCGGTTTTTTCTTACACCGGTTCATGAACACTATTCATGGCTAGTGAGACGTGTAGTGAATTCCATTAATTAAAAAACAGACTCGACCCAAATTAGATACCTGATAGAAGTTATTAATAGCAAGAAGGCAAAGTATCTAAACTAAATGGAACATCACACCAATAATAGCTTAGTGCTTATCATTCACGAGTATTGAATTTTGCCAGTAAAAAGCCAACTCATTTGAAATCCAGTTTATTGATACTGGTCAATTGACTGACATTTTTTGATGTAATTATAATTTCTAAATTTACATTACCAAACTAAATACTTTTAACATGGATCAGGAACATGATTATAAAAGAGGGCAGTCCGGCGGCTTTCAAAAAAATCACTCTATGTAAATGCAATTTTTTTAATGTAGGGTGGATTCAACTCATTCCTTTACCGACCTTTATCTCAGTGCCTCAATAATGGAGGCATTTATGAAGCAAGTAAAATCAGCTCCAACTCCCCCCTCATGGCATAATGTATCTGCAAAGGTTTCCCTCGAAAACCTACACACATCTGTCACTGGCTTAGAACCG
>CAJQKX010000422.1 GCA_905479025.1 uncultured Paraglaciecola sp. | reverse complement strand
GTTAATTTTAGTCTTACGAAATATACAGGAAGCTACAAAAATTTTTATGAATCGGAAAAGAAATTCCCAAACAGAATAACTAAAAAGAGCCTTATATTCTTGGCCAATATGAGTACCAATATCAACGTAAACTAATTTTTTCCCCATGAATGTCTTCTCCTAAATAGTATTTTTATTAATTCAACTCTGACAAATAGAGCCAAAAGGGTAAAAGATCAGAGTTAAGGCGTCCCAGTTTTTTAATTACAGAGGTCTGTTTTCGACAAACCACATTTGAAATATCAACAATCGCCATAGCTGAACATGCCATCGGCGTTTACCTTTCTTATGATCATCCCACATTTTTTGAATTAATGCCGAGTCAAAAAAACCTTGCTGATTTAGTTCTTCTTCATTAAGTAGATTCTCAGCCCAATCCCTCAAAGGCCCCTTAAGCCAATATTCGATAGGTACGCCGAAACCCATCTTTGGCCTATCAACCAGTTCTTTAGGCACATAACGATAAAGAACCTGTCGTAAAATCCATTTTCCTTGTCTGTCGCGGAATTTATATTTAAAGGGAACTTGCCAAGCAAACTCGACAAGCCTATGGTCGAGAAAAGGGACCCTGGCTTCTAGACTAACAGCCATACTGGCACGATCTACTTTCGAAAGAATATCATCTGGCAAATACTGCATCATATCCAAGTACATCATTTTTTTAGGACCCGATAACCCTTCAAGTTTTTCTTTATATCGATTTAAAAAATCATTGTCATTAGAAGCATTAAGAACGAGGGGCTTTGGGTAGTTGCCCTGCGTAACTACGTGATCATAAAATGTTAGCCAATCGGGTGCATTGATTAAACGCGCGAATTTTGGAATTCTATCTCTGAGATGTTTTGCGGTAAACTTAACAGGTAAAAATTGTAGTAATCCATTTAGTAAACCACTCGGAATAGAAAATATGACTAGTGACATTAGCCACCTGATTGGCCAAGGGACTAAGCGCAGTTTACGCCACCAACTATGTACCTGAAAATAGCGACTATAACCAAAAAAAAGCTCATCTCCTCCATCTCCTGATAGACTCACTGTCACCCGATTTTTAGCTAACTCGCTCACGATAAAGGTGGGAATCTGCGAAGGATCCGCAAATGGTTCGTCATAAATCGCCGATAGCTTTGGCAGCACGGCCATTACATCTTCAGAATTAACATACAACTCAGAATGGTCCGTACCGAGATACTTCGCCACCATCTTGGCATGTCTTGCCTCATCATAGCCTTCTTCATCAAAGCCAATCGAGAACGTCTTTACCGGCTCCTTAGCTATACTCTGCATCAATGCCACAATCGTAGTGGAATCGATTCCACCGGACAAAAAAGCACCAAGCGGAACGTCTGCATCCATTCTACGCCTCACTGAGTCAAGCAGTAGGCTCTCCAAATTGTCTGTGACGGATTGGATACTATTATAATCATGAGACTGGGTAGGCTCGGAGTTACTATCCACAGTCCAGTAGCATTTGGGCTCAGAGACAGAGTTACCGCCGTCACTGACAACAACAAAGTGAGCTGGTGGTAACTTTCGTATACCATCGTAGATACTGTATGGCGCCGGCACATAACCATATTTCATGTATAGTGACAACGCATCACGATCTATATTACCCTGCCAACATGGGTGTACAGATAGCGATTTTAACTGAGACCCAAAAAGAAATGCAGCTTTAGAAGTGCCATAGTACATTGGTTTTTCACCGATTCTATCTCTCGCGAGATAGAGATTTTTACTGTGATTATCCCATAGTGAAAACGCGAACATACCATTCAGCTTCTTTAGAGTAACTTCTAAACCCCAATGACAAATAGCCACCAGTAATGTCTCAGTGTCTGAGTGACCTTTCCACTCAGAGACATCTGCTTGCGCCAACAATAACGCCCTAATATCCAGATGGTTATATATCTCGCCATTGTAGGCAAGCACATATCGTCCACAAGAAGAAACCATAGGTTGATGGCCGGCTGGCGACAAATCAATAATGGCTAGGCGGCGATGAGCCAAAACCAAACCGTCATTTAAAGCAGTCCAAACACCAACATCATCAGGACCACGAGATGCGATTTGATCTGCCATGTTTGTTGCAATTGCCTCATGATCGTAATCCAATAAGGACCATGATCCGGTCACTCCGCACATAAATTACCCATTTCAGCCATCCTAATTATATTGGTCTCTTTTGACATGCCTAACTATAATTTTTTATATCATCGTATTAGTGGGCAGCAAAAGTAACTACATGAATCTTTGTACAAGCCAGTAAATTAAAATATTGAAATAAAATCGTCTAGTAAACAACATTTTATATTGTTTGCGCCCCAGACTATTTAGCCAGCTGCTCATAAGCAGCGTCATAACATTCGACGTTCATTCGCGTTAAATATTTTTCTTCAATTCTTCGGCGTGCCGCTCGGCCTCGAGCAGCTTTTTCAGAACTGGTTAAATTCAGAAAGGTAAATATGGCATCCGCGAGTTTTTCAGGCTCGCATGGAGGAACTACAATACCTGTTTTACCGACAACTTCGGAACTGTCTGATATATCCGTAGTAATACAGGGTACTGACATCGACATAGCTTCACCCAAAACATTAGGAAATCCCTCACCCCATGCACTACTTAGACAAAAAACATCCATTGACTGCATAAGATCATAGACATCTGAACGCTCGCCTAAAAAATAAAATCTTGCAACTAGTGTTTCTGGCAAGTCACTCAACAAGAAGGCAGTGTTAGCCCTGACTTCTCGGCCAATCATTAACACCACTAAGTCTGGCCGCTCTGACATCACCATAATTGCCGCTTTAATGAAGCCAACATGATCCTTCATAGGATGGTAACGGGCTACATGACCAATCACAGTTTCATCATCTGAGATTCCGAGTTCGGCACGGACGGTCTCCCTTATCCCCAATGATGGCTTTAGAAAATTGGTATCAAAACCGTTAGGATTTAAAATTGCATGATTAGAATCGAAACCAAAACTCTCGTGCTGCAGTCGAGAAATTCTGC
>CAJQKX010000421.1 GCA_905479025.1 uncultured Paraglaciecola sp. | reverse complement strand
GAAAAAGCCCGTTTAGTTTTGGCCTTAACTGTTTATCAAAAGCCAAACTTGCTATTACTAGATGAGCCCACTAACCATCTAGACTTAGACATGCGACATGCACTGAATATTGCGTTGCAAGGATTTGAAGGCGCCATGGTCTTGGTTTCGCACGACAGGTTTTTGCTCACATCGGTTTGTGATGACTTTTATTTAGTACACTCCAAGCAGGTGCAAGCCTTTGATGGTGACCTAGATGACTACAAAGATTGGATCCTTAAAGGCGATAATAGCGGTGATAAAGGCACTAACACAGAAGGCGACAAATCCAATGTTAAGCCAGATCGTAAAAACATTAAACGCTTAGAAGCAAAATTTAGGCAAGCCACCAAGCCACTGAGAAAAGCCATTGAGCAATACGAAAAAAGCATGGCAGATGCCCATAAAAAATTACAAATCGTAGAGGGGCAGCTCAGCGATACTGAAATTTACAGTGCTGAAAACAAACCTCAACTTAAACAAATATTAGCAGAACAAGCTAAGTTGAAATCCTGCCTAGAAGAGTCAGAAATGCAATGGTTAGAGGTGCAAGAGCAGATGGAAATAAAACAGCAAGAATTTGAGCAAGAAATTATCGATTAACAAACTAGGTGCAGGTACCTTTAAATATGAATAGCCCCATTACTGGTTATCACAAGGACGAAGAAAACGACTGGGTGGCTGAACTTGCATGTGGTCACTTTCAACATGTAAGACATAACCCACCTTAGGTCAGTCGTCCTTGGGTCATCACATCAGATGGCCGAAAGTTAATGTTAGGTCATAAACTATCATCCAAAAAATGTGATTTGCTAGCCACAAATTCTTAATGTTTTTATGTTTTAGTCTTAATTCTGGCTTTAAAGATTAAAATCGCGGGTTAGATATAGATTAACAACACGCTCAATTGATGTATTCTATGCCTATGATAATTCATATCTCTATTCTTAATGTTCTCCGAGCCCCAAACCAATCAAAATGTCCGTTATGGTGAAATAGTTGAAAGTGTTTTTAGCCCACCCTGGTGGGCTAAAAACAGACACATACAAACTATTTTCCCGCGTTTTATTCAAAAACGCGCCAAGCTTGATTACCGAAAAGAAAAGTTGCCCTTACCTGATGGTGATTTCGTTAATTTAATTTGGGCGGGTGATGTACAAAAATCATCTGGTTTAATTGCTATGTTCCATGGTTTAGAGGGCTCAATTCGCTCTCATTATACTAACGACATGGCAGCAAACTTTGTTAAGCAGGGGTATGCAGTGGTGTTGATGCATTTTCGTGGCTGTGGCGGTGAACAAAACACAACACCTAGAGCGTATCATTCAGGTGAAACTGAGGATGCATGGTACTTCTTGAATTGGCTTGAGCAGAAATTTCCTGACACACGCAAAGTGGCGATGGGTTTCTCTCTTGGCGCTAACATGTTGCTAAAACTCTTGAGTGAACAACCAAAACAGAGGATTATTAAGGCGGCCATGGCCGTGTCTACTCCCTTTAATTTAGCTCTTTGTGCCAATAGTATTAGTCAAGGATTTTCAAAGGTTTACCAAGCCTACTTATTAAAAAGCATGGTAAATAATTTGTTGATTAAGATGCGTAATATGGATTATGGTCAATTGTTAAAAGTAACAGAGTCCCAGATAAAGCAGTTTAAAAGCTTTAGAGAATTTGATGAACATATCACTGCACCATTACACGGTTTTGAGGGAGCAGACGATTATTACCAAAAGTGCAGCGCACAAAATTTCCTTAAGGCCATCGCCACGCCTACTTTAGTGGTTCACGCCAAGGATGATCCTTTTATGCACAGCAGTATCGTGCCTGATGTCAAAACGTTATCACCAAAAGTGTGTCTTGAATTGAGTGAAAAGGGTGGGCATGTAGGTTTTATGCAAGGTACACCATGGCGTCCTGAAATTTGGATTCAGCAAAGAGCCAATGATTTTTTTCAGCCCTTTATTGATGACAATGGTAATCTCTTATCTACAGGTATCCTGCAATGATTATCTCTATTGAAGACTTAACCGAAGAGACCTTATTGAATATTATTGAAGGCTTTGTATTACGTGAAGGTACCGAGTATGGCGAAGCTGACGTTTCACTCGAAGAAAAAGTGCTGCAAGTGCTGGCGCAGCTAAAGTTAGGTGACGTGCTTTTAGTCTATTCTGAATTACATGAAACAGTGAATATCATCCCCAAGCAACAGCTCGGGGAATGTGAATTACCAGAGAGTCAACAGTAATAGAGTGACAGCGGGTTTAGTGAGCCACAAAAACTAAGTTAAAGTTGACTGGTACTGTTAGTCCAATGCCACTTAATCCCGCCAATTTTTGCAATATTTCAATCCCGGAAGTTAAACCAAAATCTGTAGCCGATATTAAGATTGGTCGGGTGCTGGTAGCTACAATGCCATTATCAGCTTTGCGTGTGACCTGTATTGTTGTGCTAATGGTTTTGCTGATACCCATAATGTTTAACTCGGCTGGTAGCGTCAATAATATCGAATTGCCCTTTGCAAGACGCAAGACACTCTCAGGTAATTGCGCAGTTAAATTAGCCGAAGGAAACTTGTCCACTAAAAACAGTTTTTCTCGCATACGGGTATCGCGGATTTTGATGCCTGAGTCTATACTAGCGAGGTCAATTTCAATCTGTAATTCCCCTTCAGGATTAAATTCACCTTTTAGTGATGTGAACTGTTGAATTTCACTAATATGTTCATTTTTAGTTGATACAAAACTTAAGCTAGATTCGTCCTTAACTAACATCCAGTGGGCGCGAGCTGATGAACTGAGTAAAAAAATACAGATAAAAATAATGCTTGATAATAAAACTTTCAAAGAGAACTCCATTAGTTAGAAATAATGCTGCTATATGGATTGATTGTCGTTGCCAAATTCACATTTAACTATGTTTTGCCAATCAACATTTTGATCACCCATAATAAAAAAATCAGGATTGATAACGCTTGTCCGCAAGTTGTAGCTCAGGGGAGCGAAATCATGTGCTAATATTTTGCCTCCGGCTTCGACCACTATGCATTGAGATGCACCCGTATCCCATTCCCCCGTTACGCCAAATCGTAAGAATACATCCGCTTTACCTTCAGCAATAAAACAGGCTTTGAGAGAACAACTTCCTGCAGGCAAGGTTTGATAAACACGGTCTTCATTTAGGCTGGATATCACTTTTTCGCGAGGTTGCCTGCGGCTGATTGCAATAATCAGTGGGTCCTCGTTTGGTGCTTCTAAATTACGCACGAAAATTTGTTTGTTCTCTACTGGGCATTCTTTAAATGCGCCATGACCTTTCAAAGCAGAATACAACGTTTCACCTGTGGGCCAGTAAATGACACCCATAATAGGTACATTATTTTCTATCAAAGCAATGTTAACAGCAAAATCACCACTTCGGGCGATGAACTCTTGAGTGCCATCAATAGGGTCGATAAGCCAATACCGTTCCCAAGTTTTACGAAGTGTTAGTGAGCCAATTTCAGTCTCTTCAGACATAATTGGAATGTCTGGTGTTTCCTTTTTTAACATATCCATAATGACTTCGTTGGCTTTGTAGTCTGCTGTAGTGACAGGAGAATCATCTTCTTTTTGAAAACTGGTAAAATCACCACTGTCGTATATTTCTAATACTACTTTACCTGCTTTGACTGCCGTCCTTTTGGCTATATCAAAAAGCTGTTGTGCATTTTCTGTTGGCATTAACGGGACCTCTTCCATTTTTCAGCAAGTAACAATGCCGCGATACATCTAGCCTCTACAAAATCATCTCTGGCTAATAATGCATCTATGTTATGAATCGACCATTTAACTACTTCTAGCGGTTCAGGCTCATCACCGGGTAGTACTTCAGGATATAAATTTTCTGCAATAAAAATGGTCATTTTGGCATCAAAAAATGCTGGGGCCATATTCACGCTATGCAATGGATGTAATATGTTTGTCCCAAAACCTATTTCTTCTTTTAATTCTCTGTTGGCGGCTACTTCTGCTGACTCACCGGGGTCTATTAACCCTTTGGGGAAGCCTAATTCGTAAGTATGAG
>CAJQKX010000420.1 GCA_905479025.1 uncultured Paraglaciecola sp. | reverse complement strand
CGAAAAATTTTCAATTGACCACTGGACCGGATCAGGTTGAACTTAGGTGTAATGGCAAGTTAATCGATCGAGTCACTTATCATCAGTATTCTCCCGGACCAGCTAGTAAATCTCGTGGATGGCAGCTTTCACCAAGCGCACTTAATAGTGTCAAAAATGATGACCTAAATAATTGGTGTTACACAAATTTACCCGTTTTATCTGAGGACAATTATTATGGAGACGATAAAGTTGCGTCTCCTGGTCGTGAAAATCCAAAGTGTTCACATAAGGTATTGCCATACATCTATGTAAACGACCAACAAGCAGTGCTCATTAATGGCATTGACTGGGCTACTACCATGAGAATAGCTGAGGAAGAACTCAGCAGCGATCTGGCAACCGCTGAATTGACTATTTGGGCCATCCGCGATCAGATTATCTCCCCAGCAACTGCCAAAAAGATATCCAGTTTATATTTGCATAACATTGCCCGTCTTTATCAAGCAAAATCGATTGCCATGATCGATAGTAATCATGCTGTTTGGCATTTTGCTTGGGCAATATCTAATTTGTATCGTAACGGCAATGACGAAGTCAAAGCGGCACTACAAAGCGCCTACGATGACGCATTGACGAGACCAGAGACCTTGCCAAGATTTAGGCTCATCGCGATTGATAATGTTCTAGGAGACCAGGTTTTGATGGGCGATGCCCACAACATGGCGCGGAGCTTTGTAAGAAAACACGTGGTTGTACCTGGAAATCCTGATTACATTCAAAACTATGAAGAATATGTTGAAAATAAGCGCAGCAGATTGCAGATTTTCTTTATTAATATTTTATACAAAACCAAGTTGTTTTTTGAAGGTGTTTTCTAGGACCAGCGGTATTCTCTAGTTTTCAAACGGTTTGATAAGTCAACTAAAACGGGGGGGAATGGCGGTATTTACCATATAGATTAACCCAATTCTTTACCTGTTTTTTTTACCAGAGGTTTTAGTGCGGTTTCGTAGTTACGATTTAGTCCTTCAATACTGCCAATCATCATAGCAACAGTTATGTCCTCTACCGTTTGTCGGCTCACTTTATGTCTAGTTAGATAATGCCCTGCCGCTGCAGGCATACCAAAAGAGATATCTATTGCGGTTAATGCTATGTTCATGTCTATACCAAAATGGTCATGTACAATTTCAGCCACATATTGCACCGCTGTTCCTCTGCTATATTCGGTCGGATCTCCGTGATCAGACAAACTAGGCTCTGCAGCCAATCTATCCAAAATTAGCCCTCGTTCATCTATGTAACTCAAATAAGCTTTAGTGGTTTGTCTGACTAATTGCTCAAAGGTCTCAGCACCCTCAGCGGCCTTAGATTGGAGTACTCTTAAGCTTTTATACTCGCGTTTGAGTAAGGTTTGCAGCAATTCCTTCATACTAGGATAATAAGCATATACCAGTGACTTACTGATCCCAGCCTCTTGTCCCAGCCTTTCCATGCTCAATGCTGATACACCTTCTACTGCAACCAGTTCCGCAGCATGATCAAGAATTAAGTTTTTCCTAACTTCTGGGGAAAGTCTGGTGCGTGTTTTTTTGGATCCTGTCATAGCGAAATTGTCCCTTTAGGGATGAGCATATGTGAGGTAATAGTATGGATGAGAATTATAAATGCAAGCTTTGTTACATCACATTCATTTGTTTTCATTATACATTTATTTTAAAGGTAACCTTAGTAGCGTTCCATATATTGTAGCTAACAGTAAATAATATCTGCGGTTAATCAATGCATTTACTGACGGATATTGCGAATGTACATAACTTTGTAAGCTATGTTTTGTAGCAATTATTTATGCGGAGTAGTGTTCAATTTACAACAACTTATTTATCACACTTAAGGTTCAGAGTATTTTCATTAGTGTGTGTTGACCGAATATCGAGGGTATAGGATGCTTCAGACTAATTATCTATTATTTTTCCAAATAGTTGATGGATCATTGCATAACTAAATATCATTTCACGAGCCCGTTACTCTTACGATTAAGTAACGTTATAAGATTAAAGCACTGAGGTGGCAGCAAAGACCCAAAATACTCACGTCAAACAGACTTCCCACTCCCATTGATACCGCCATGGCTAAACTTCCCCATAACAGGACGCGTATAGCGCCTTTGGTTTTAAAGGCACCACCAGCGTGGGCTGAAATGCAGCCTAATTCAACAAAGGATAATAGTTAAAGATAACTGCAGGTATCAAAGATGACTGACTCAACAGTAATATCATCAATACTGGCAAGGAGGAACCTGCTGAGAAAGACAGCGCAGAATATACGGCGGCCTGAAGAGGATTACCTTGGGATAAGTCACTAATTCCTAGTTCGTCTCTCGTATGGCTACCTATGGTGTCTTTTTCCATTAATTGTTCGGCAACTTGTTGGGTTAATGGTCACACCACGCCTCTCTCGTGGTAGATATTAGCTAGCCCTTTTAGCTTGAACCTTTGTTTTAAACCAAACAAACCCTTTATAGGCGACCAACGCACATAAGCTCCAAAAAGCGATGTGGTAGGCAAAATGCACACTTTCGCCAAGAGCGTGATCTTCGTGAGCCATAGCGCGGCTAGTGACGATAAGACATATTAATGTGAATAAGTATTTCATAGTGGTTCCTTAACTAAAATTTCAATAGGGTGAATGAAGCGCTGCTGTTATATCTGCAACATGCCTTCTTTTTCAATAAACTCGATAATGTCGTCTAAGCCTTGTTTGGTTTTCATATTACTGAAAACAAAGGGTTTGTCGCCTCGCATTTTGGTTGCGTCTCGAGCCATGACCTCTAACGAGGCCCCAACTAACTCTGCCACGTCAATTTTGTTGATGATCAGTAAATCTGATTTGGTAATACCTGGGCCTCCCTTGCGGGGAATTTTATCACCTGCTGATACATCAATCACATACAAGGTTAAGTCTGATAACTCTGGGCTGAAGGTCGCGCTTAGGTTGTCGCCGCCGCTTTCTATCAGTACGAAGTCTAAATTGGGATGACGTTCTTGTAAGTCATCAATTGCAGCTAAGTTCATCGAGGCATCTTCACGAATGGCGGTGTGTGGGCAACCCCCTGTTTCTACGCCTAAGATACGGTCTGCTGAAAGTGCGCCATGGCGAGTTAAAAACTCCGCGTCTTCACGAGTATAGATATCGTTGGTGACAACGGCCATGTCGTATTTGTCTCTCAGTGCAAGGCATATCATGCGTAATAATGCCGTTTTACCCGAGCCTACTGGACCACCTACACCGATACGTAAAATTTGTTTGTTTTGTGTCATAACTCACTTCTTTTAAATTAAATTTATTTTTCACACCTTTTGTTATGTCTTTTATTTAAGACCGAAACAAACGTGTGTATTGAGTTTCGTGCCAAGCGCTGGCCATAGCTAAGCGCGGTAAACTGGCACCAATATTTTCATCATCAATTTTATTGGCCTGCTCGATGGCTTCTTCAACTTGTCTGGTTAACTCAAATAACAAGTTTTGTCCCTGCGTTTGGCCCAGTGGTACTAACTTTGTGGCCGCAGCGACTTGGTTATCGATATAGGCCCAACAAAAACCACCTTGCATCTCACTTAATTCAAGTCCAAACAGATAGGCACTTAAAGCAAATGCACTCACAAAGCTGATGTGTTTTTCTCTGATTAATTCCATATAGTGCTGACTATCAATGCCTTTTATATCCTTTAGCAGACGCATTAACGCTTTACCCATAGCCACATCGGCTAAATATAACTCATTACTTTCACGGCACGCTAAGGCGTGTTGGTTCCACTTATGAAAACGGGCGAAATCATCTTCTACTAAAGCGTCTTGTAAGCGGCTTAACAAAGCTAAATCTGAGGGTGCAATGGACTGATGTAAGTTAAAACTAATCCACTCTTTAGTCGAGTCTGGGTTATGTATCCAGCCCATTTCAACGGCATATTCCAAACCTTGAGAAAACGAAAACCCGCCGACAGGCAAATTGGCACTGCATAATTGCAGCAACCGATTGAGCCTTAACGGGCTTTGATTAGTCGTGGCTTCATTCATGAGAATGGGAATGACCGTGGCCATGATTTTGGCTACCATAAGCGCCGTTTTCTGGCTCAAATACCGCCGGTGTTCGATTAATAGATAAACCGTAGTTTTCAGCTAGTTCTTCTAACACGTGGTCGGGTTTAAAGCGCACCCACAGCTCACCAATTTGCAAAGAGGTATGACGATTGCCTAAGTGGTAACAAATACGGCTAAAGCTCATCCAGTCAGTAGCGATAGCGGTAGAAACCTCTTCCGCTTGGCCTTTTACTTTAATCAGTAAACCACACTCGGTTTTTAAAACCTCACCCACCAGCAGAGGGTGACCCCGCTGCATAAAAATACCCAAGGCTTGGCCTTGGTCGGTGCTGATTTTAATCCGTGCTTTTTTACGGGTGTCTTGATCCAACGTCACATAATCATCAATGGGATCATGACTATGAGATAGGCGTTCAAATGCTTGTAACATACTTATTAATATCCAAAATTTTTCTAATCTTTAATACATTTCGCAACAGTTCATTGTGCAAAATAGAACGTTGTTAGGTAAAACTGTCGAGTTTTTTTGGAGGGAAGCATATAAGTAATATGTGACTCTCCAAAAAGACGAAAACAATGCAGCATAAGAGCGCTCTATGCAGCACAACTAAAATAAGCAATAACGCTGTGCTAATGGCAATACAGTGGCGGGTTCACAGGTGAGTAGTTCACCATTGGCGCGTACTTCATAAGTTTGTGCATCCACTTCGATGTGTGGTTGCCAGCTATTGTGGATCATGTCGTCTTTGCCGATGTTTCGGGTGTTTTTGCACACACCAACCATCCGTGTCATGCCTACTTTTTCTGGTACACCTAATTCGATAGACGCCTTAGACATAAAGGTCATGGATATTTTAGCCGAAGCTAAACCATAGGATCCAAACATGGGGCGATAATAAACTGGCTGAGGTGTAGGGATAGACGCATTGGCATCACCCATTGGTGCGGCGGCAATAAAACCAGATTTGATGATCATCGCAGGTTTAATGCCAAAAAATGCGGGTTTCCACAATACTAAATCAGCCAGTTTACCGACTTCAATCGAGCCCACTTCATGGCTAATACCATGGCTGATGGCAGGGTTGATAGTGTATTTAGCAATATAACGCTTGATCCTAAAATTGTCATTACGCTCAGTATCTGGGGCTAATGGC
>CAJQKX010000419.1 GCA_905479025.1 uncultured Paraglaciecola sp. | reverse complement strand
CAAATGCTCGACAGAATTTGGTGTAATACATCCTCTTGCCAATTTGCAGCTAACAAGCGGGTAAAAAAATTCACTTTTGCATCGTGGGGCACAAAGTAGTCGGCCAAACGGCAATATATCGCATCGGCTGCATTAATGAATGCTCCTGTCAGGCCTAAAAACAGACCACAGCCTGCTGGCATTTTATTTAAAAAGTAGCTACCACCTACGTCTGGATATAAACCGATACTGATTTCAGGCATAGCAATGCGCGAGGTTTCTGTGACAACTCGGTGACTGCCGCCACTCATCAAGCCCACTCCCCCTCCCATAATAATACCATTTCCCCACACTAAAATAGGTTTAGAAAACGTGTGAATGAGGTAATCGAGTTGGTATTCCTGGGTGAAAAAAGCTTGTAACGCGAAATTATATTTAGCATCAGGATTTTCTTTAATAGATCCCCAATCCTGCATCGACTTGTACATCGACACAATATCGCCACCGGCACAAAAAGCCCGTTCTTCACTTCCATCTAAAAACACCATAGCAACCTTGGGATCTTGTTGCCATTTCTCTAATTGCGGTGTGAGCAAATTGATCATGGGCAAATCTAGGGCGTTAAGCGAAGCGGGTTTAGTTAACGTGGCATAACCAATTTTAAAACCATTTTCGGTGGTTAATTCCTCAAAAATCACCGGTGCATTATCACTATACATAATATTCCTAATTTAACAGTGGTACTGAATCGAAAAAAGACTTAAAGAATGTCGCCAGCATGTTCTGTCAATAGACGTCGACCAATGATCATTCGCATAATTTCATTAGTTCCTTCCAAAATTTGGTGTACTCGCACATCTCTTACGTATCTCTCTAAGGGATACTCTTTGATATATCCGTATCCACCGTGTATTTGTAATGCTTCATTACACACATTAAAACCGACATCGGTGGCAAAGCGTTTTGCCATGGCGCAATAAGCACTGCATTCTGGGTCATGGTTGTCCAGTTTGAACGCAGCCAATCTAATCATTTGCCTTGCTGCTACTAGCTCGGTAGCCATATCAGCCAGCTTAAATTGTAAGGCTTGAAACGCCGCCAGGGGTTTACCAAATTGAGTACGCGCTTGCATGTAAGATTTAGCGGTATCCAATGCCATTTGCGCGGTGCCAATTGAACAGGTCGCAATGTTGATACGCCCGCCATCTAGTCCTTTCATGGCAAAAGTAAATCCCTGCCCTTCTTCACCTAACAAACAATCTGCTGATACACGGACATGATCAAATGTAATCAAGCGTGTTGGCTGGGCATTCCAGCCCATCTTTTCTTCGGCCTTACCGTAAATCACACCTTCGGCATCGGCAGCAATTACAAAAGCAGAAATGCCTTTAGGACCCGCTTCACCGGTGCGCGCCATAACCACCAACACATCGGTTTCACCTGCACCAGAAATAAACATTTTGGAACCATTTAACCGGTAATTTCCACCGTCTTTTTTGGCTGTGGTGCTCAGTGCGGCTGCATCTGAACCTGAACCAGGCTCAGTTAAACAATAAGACGCTAATTTTTCACCCGTGACTAAACTAGGGCACCACTTATCTTTAGCTGCTCTGGTGCCCCACGTTGCCACCATCCATGTGGCCATATTATGAATGGTCATCATGGCAGTGGTCGTGGTACATCCCATAGCAAGTTGTTCAAAAATAATGGAAGAGTCCAAGCGACTTAAGCCAAGGCCGCCTTCACTTTCTGGTGAATACAAACTACAGAAACCTAACTCTCCAGCTTTTTGAATCACCGTTTTTGGAAAAACATGCTCTCTATCCCACTTTGCAGCATGAGGGGCCAATGCCTGTTCAGCAAATTGTTTGGCGGTGTCTGCAAAAGCAAGTTGGTCATCGGTTAAGTCAAAATTCATAATATCGTCCTATTTAAACGAGATAGTCATATTAGGGCCAGAGGAAATATCATCTTCAAGTGTTTTACCCATTTCGCTGCTTACAATAGTAGCAATTTCATCATGGTGCGATTTAAGTCATTGCTGATAACCCATCATCATTCTGACTTTTTTTAAAGCAATCTCCTCTGCCCATTCGTCGAACGCAGCTTTTGCACTCGCCATCGCCACTGTGAGTTCCGCTTCAGAAGTACACGCCAGTTCTGAAATAACCTCATTATTGGCGGGATCAGTTACTGGTATGTTTGGCAGTGAAGACGATATGCCCCATATCTCCATTAATCAAAGATTGAACAATCTGCATAACTTATCCTAAATAGTTTATATTTTATTAGGCTAACAAATTTTTTACCTTTACGTTAACGTAAAGTAAACAATTTAATTTATAAAAACTGTTTCGTTAGCTGTACAAGCTCCAACTATCTATTTAATTAGGTTCGAGGGTATAACTCAAAAAATTTATTATTTTTATCTCTTTTGCCTGCAATGGTGTTTAAACGTGTAAAAAACAGTCCATTTATATGTTACTTACCAAAGTTAAAGTCGCCGTTGTGGAATACAATAAAATGGCCTATGATAATATCCATAATCATATGATAAATATGAGGTTTAGTCGATTTAGCTGTTTTAGTAATGGCCGAGAGCTGAAGGCCAACTTGAATAATCAAAAGTTATATTTCTGCTTAAATATTTTTAACTGAGTCAAAATAAAAACTGCGTAAAAGTATTTTAAGACTGACAAAAGCAGAAAAATACATGCATCAGACTTAGGAAGGCGAGTCATCTATTCCTGCCGCTCGTTTGAAAACCTGTATATCAGGCGCAAATAAAAGTGATAGATGCCATAACGTGGATAAAAAAGTATGACTGTAACCGTTCTATTCGCAAGCGCTCTTCAGATTTTCACGTTGCCAAATATTTAATGGATGCTGCAAGCAGTAAATCATCTGATCAGAGTTTAACCATCAGAAAAGGTTATATGTTTACCGTGATTGCTTTTTTGGAAGGCAATGTAATCAAAACGAATGGAATTTCATCTCGGCTTGGAAAGAGTGAACTAGAGGAAGCTCAAATATCGACTATTACCGATGCCGTTCAAGCTTGGCGCAACACCGGCGATAATGAAAAAGCCAAAGCGTTTTTAAAACTGAGTCAAGAAAAGCTGAAAAATATTGATAACGGTAATGAAAAAAAAGTCTTAGGAATGTTAGTTGCGAAAAGCGAAGATGCCATTGGCGAAAAAAGACCACAGGCCCTTTAATTTAATAGAGTTGGATTGCAAAAATACATTACCCAAAATATGCCGCAGCAACAGACGACTTCTATCAAGCCTCTTTATTATGGCCTCGGGAGCTGGCTTTCAATCTTAATTTATTGCAGGGCTTAGTGGACGCAGATTTGATTTTCTACAAAAAAAGTGAACACCTTAGAATTTTTAACAGAGTTACAAAACCCTGAACTCAATGAAGGAAATAGAAAACATTTAGAGGAAATAGTCAGTCTTACCATCAAGAAAAAAGATGTGTATTCTATTGTCAATACCAGTAAAGGTGAGACGAATGATAATAAAAGTGCAGATTAAGTGGATAAGAGCTCACTGTTAACAATAAACCACACAATTTAGAAACGAAGTAACGCTTTAATCAAAAATAAAATTAATTTAATATAGTGCGAATTGTTTATTTGTGTAGTCATTCATAAATGTTGAGTCAACACTTATAAGATTAAGACTGCTCCTCAAAGAGCAGTCTTAATCTTATACTCAAACGTTTATTTTGCTTTTTTCGGGATAAACACCTGAAAACCACATAACGCGGCAATAACAATAATGCCCACTAGCAAACCTAACCATGGTTCAAATACGCTGAATGCCATCGCGGTAATAACCATCGCTCCACGCTCTGTAGCATCATTAACAAGTGACAAGGCTAAGGTAGCACAAGCAAATGCTGTCAACACAAGAGTCACTGCTAATGCCAGTGGTAATAGAGGCTCTAACAAAGTCACTAACGGCAGAAATATAAACAAAAAGGGCAAGCCAAATGCATAAAAACTGCCTAAACTGTCGAAAATCGAATCTATTTTGTTACGACCTTGTGTCCAACGTTTAAGAAGGACAACTTGAATACCAGTCCACAATACCCCTTGAGTGGCAAAGAAAGGCGCAACTATAGCCATTATAATATTTCTAATACCCGTGGCCATATGGGCTCTGCTGGCGTTTAATTCAAGCTTTTCATCGGTGCGAATGGTTTGTGCTTGTTCTATCATTTCATTGCCCGTCACCACATCACCAAAAAACAAAATATAGGTTATTAGTGCCAATGGGAACGAAGCAAGAAAAGTTTCAATGGGTGGCCAACCGATGGCGAAAGGCGACGCTTTTGCCCATAAAGAAGCAGTCGAAGCGCCTACATCAAGAATTTCCCAACGAATATTGTATTGAAACTCACCAGTAAAATATCCAATACTCCCCGCGATAACAAATCCAGGTAGTAAACCAAACCCGAGAATAGACGCTAACCATTTTTTATTTATCGCAATCGCTTGTAGAGGCTTAGAAAAGGCAAAGACTAAACAAATGATTACCCCCAACGTCCCTGCTATAGGTGCAGATTGAAAAACATTAGCCGCATCGCCGTCTTTGGTAACACGTAAAAAAGCGGCAATCGCAGCACCCAAAATAATGCCACCCTTGAACACATTGGGCACAATTTTAATTATCTTAGCGCCAAGTCCAGTTACCCCCAGTACAATCAAATTAACGCAAAGTTCAATGACAGAGCTGTCATGGCCTGAAACTGAGAAATATGGTCGCCTATATAAGCTGGAGCGGTAATAAACGCGACGACAAAAGGTATTGCAGGTGTCAGCCAGCCTGGTGCATAGGGGTCACCAAAAAACATCCAGGAAAAAGAAATAAGCATGCTATGAAACATCGCCATAGTCACCGCTTCTTCAAAGTCCAATCCCAATAAAGCCATGAAATACGGCACTAAGGCCAGTCCTGTTGCCCCAGCGACAGCAAATCCTTGAAGCATATCAGACAATGAAAAACGTAAATGAATTAAGGGGATCCGCATAGTAAAAGGACCCCATTTAATACCAGGCTGAACTTCTCCGTCAGGTCTTGTTTTAGCATATGATTATCTCGGTATTGAACTAAAATTAAAAACATGCGCACTTATTAGCATGTCGCTACTTCACTGCTTAATTATCAAATCAGGCATACACAACCACATTATTTTTAACATAAAAA
>CAJQKX010000418.1 GCA_905479025.1 uncultured Paraglaciecola sp. | reverse complement strand
GCACAGGGTGCTAAACCTGGTGAAGGTGGTCAATTACCGGGTGATAAAGTTAACAAGTATATTGCTGAACTTCGTCATTCGGTACCTGGAGTGACGTTAATATCTCCACCACCGCATCATGATATTTATTCTATCGAAGATTTAGCTCAGCTCATTTTCGACCTGAAACAAGTGAACCCTGATGCACTGATTTCAGTGAAGTTAGTGTCGGAGCCAGGCGTCGGCACCATTGCCTGTGGTGTTGCTAAAGCTTATGCCGACTTAATTACTATTTCAGGTTATGACGGCGGTACAGGTGCCAGCCCATTATCTTCAGTTAAGTACGCAGGTAGCCCTTGGGAATTAGGGCTTGCAGAAACTCAGCAAGCTTTAGTAAGCAATGGATTACGCCATAAAGTACGGGTGCAAACAGATGGTGGTTTAAAAACCGGTTTAGATGTTGTTAAAGGTGCTATTTTGGGTGCGGAAAGCTTCGGTTTTGGTACGGGGCCAATGGTGGCTTTAGGCTGTAAATATCTACGTATTTGTCACTTGAATAATTGCGCCACAGGTATCGCTACACAAGATAAGAACCTTCGTGATAATTATTTCGCAGGTTTACCTAATATGGTAATGAACTACTTCAAATTTGTTGCCCAAGAAGTGCGTGAAATTATGGCTTCAATAGGTGTGCGTAAATTAGATGATCTGATTGGACGTACTGATCTGTTAAAAATATTAAACGGCGTAACAGCTAAACAGAACAAGTTAGATCTCAGTCCTATTTTAGCTAAACCGTTAGCAGGCGACCACACTAAACTCTTTTGCAGTGAAGGTGCTAATGCTCCTGCTGATAAAGGCGATTTGAATCAGTTATTATTAGCAGATTTAGCGTCTGCGGTGAAAAACAAAAGCGGCGGTGTATTCAATTATAATATTGGTAATACAGACAGGTCTGTTGGCGCTATTATCTCTGGTTTAATTGCCAAACATCATGGCAATAAAGGCATGAGTGAAGATCCCATTAAATTAAACTTTACCGGTACGGCTGGGCAAAGTTTTGGTGTATGGAATGCCGGCGGTCTAGAAATGACCCTAGCGGGTGACGCCAACGATTACGTAGGCAAAGGAATGGCTGACGGTAAGCTCGTTATTCATCCACCTAGAGGTGTTAGCTTTAAATCAAATGAGAGCGTGATAGCAGGTAACACCTGTTTATATGGCGCAACTGGTGGTAAATTATTTGCTGCGGGGCTTGCGGGCGAACGCTTTGCAGTGCGTAACTCTGGTGCTATAGCCGTGGTTGAAGGCATAGGTGATAACGGTTGTGAATATATGACTGGCGGTATTGTGGCAGTGCTTGGACGCACTGGTGTAAACTTTGGCGCGGGTATGACCGGTGGTTTTGCTTATATTCTGGATGAACAAAATGATATCGAGCAGCGCGTAAATGGTGAATTAGTAGAGCTTATGTCTATCGAAGATAAAGTGATTTTGATGGAGCACTTACGAGGCCTAATTAATCAGCATTATGAAGCAACAGGCAGTGAACATGCTCACAAAATATTATGCAACTTTGCCACATATTTACCGAAGTTTAGGCTGGTTAAGCCAAAAACCAGTGACGTTAAAAATTTACTTGGCCACATAAGTCGGTCTACTGCCGAACTTCGTGTTCAAGTCCAATAAGGGGGTATCATGTCTAAAAATGTATACCAATTTGTCGATGTAGAGCGTATTGATCCACCTAAAAAACCCTCTATCCTCAGACGAGAAGAATTTGCTGAAATATATCAGCCAATGAGTGAGACCCAAGTAGCGGGTCAAGCCGATCGTTGTCTTGATTGTGGTAACCCCTATTGCGAATGGAAATGTCCAGTACATAACTTCATTCCACAATGGTTAAGTCTTGCCAATGAAGGACGTATTTTTGAAGCAGCAGAATTATCGAGTAAAACCAATACATTACCTGAGGTATGCGGGCGTGTATGCCCACAAGACCGATTATGTGAAGGGGCTTGCACCCTAAACGATGATTTTGGTGCAGTGACTATTGGTAGTATTGAAAAATACATTACCGATACCGCTTTTAAACAAGGTTGGCGTCCAGACATGTCCAATGTTGTTAAAACCAACAAGAAAGTCGCTATTATTGGTGCAGGTCCAGCAGGGTTAGGCTGTGCAGATATACTCGTACGCAACGGTGTAAAGCCTGTTGTATTTGATAAATACGAAAAAATAGGTGGTTTATTAACGTTTGGTATTCCTTCGTTCAAATTAGAAAAAGAAGTCATCGCACTGCGCCATGAAATTTTTTCTGAAATGGGAATGGAATTTGTTCTAAATACCGAAGTAGGCAAAGATCTTCCTTTCGAAGACTTATTAAAGGGTTATGATGCCGTTTTCCTAGGTATGGGTACTTACAAACCGATGCAAGGTGGTTTTGATAACGAAAAAGCACCAGGTGTATACGAAGCTCTACCTTACCTTATTGCCAATGTTAATCGCCAATTAGGCCTAGAAAAACTGCCTGCTGACTTTATTGATATGAAAGGTAAAAAAGTGCTGGTGTTAGGTGGTGGTGATACCACTATGGATTGTGTAAGAACTGCCATACGTCAAGGCGCACCCGATGTCACTTGTGCGTATCGACGTGACGAAGCAAGTATGCCAGGCTCACGCCGTGAAGTAGTTAACGCACGTGAAGAAGGTGTAAATTTCAAGTTTAATCTTATGCCGCTCGATATTGTCGTAGATGAAAACGGCCAAGCCGTTGGTGTGAAGATGGTTAAGACCGAAATGGGCCAACCTGATGCAGAAGGTCGCCGTCGACCTGTGAAGGTAGAAGGCTCTGAACACGTGATTGAAGCTGACGCGGTGATTATTGCCTTTGGTTTCCAACCTAGTCCTGCTAGCTGGTTTGGAGATTACGGGATTATATTGGACGAAAAAGGCCGTGTACGTGCTCCTAAACATGGCAAGTTTGCATTTCAAACATCTAACCCTAAAATATTCTCCGGCGGAGATATGGTTCGGGGCTCTGATTTAGTCGTGACAGCCATTGATGAAGGCCGTAACGCTGCTGAAGGTATACTGGATTACCTAGGCGTGTAAGTTGTTAAACACCTAAGTAAAACTGAAAAAGGGGCATATGCCCCTTTTTTGATCTTAGACGAGAAAGCAAAAGAGTTTCCACCACAGAGGACTCCGGGTGCCGCACGCAGAACGCTTCGCTTCACATAGAAACAAACTTAATATTCACTTTTCTTTTCCTCTGTGACCTCATTGTGCTCGGTGGTGAGCAATATTTTATTTTGTAACGGTAATATCTACCCACACTAACCGATGGTCTGAAGAGCTTTTACGGTCTTTAATAAGGCGATATAAAGGCTCATTTGGTTTAGGCCAAAATACACCGCTTACTTTCACCTCAAGCGAGGTTGAAGGTAATACATAGTCAGCACGCATTGCCCACTCTGCAGTATGCTGAGCTGAATATTGGTTATCGAGTGTGTGAGCCCTGCCACCTTCACTTTGTGGCACAGTAGTGTCATTTACTAAGTTATGTGCAAGTAATCCTTTTATGCCACTCTTGATGCCATCACCTTCATCTGGTGAGGCATTCAAATCACCGAAAATAACAAAGTGATCTCCCTTGAAGCCACCTGGTTTTTGATTATCATCGTAGATATAAGCAGATTGTTCACTACCAGATAAGTAATCAGTCCAAAAGCGTATTTCATCATGATTGCGTTTACCGTTACGATTTTCTGGTCCATCAAATACGGGTGGTGTGGGATGACTGGCCAGTAAATGAATACTGCGGTTATCTATTTTAATGGGGATGTCCCAGTGAGACTTAGAAGACAAACGAAGTATTTGCTGCGCTTGTTGGCTGTAATATGACTTACCGTTTTCGTCCTTGATAGTTACCATAAGATTACCTGGCATATTTTTCCAAAGAAAATATTGAAACGTACGGATTTCTTCAAATTGAATAGGATATTTACTCAGCACTAACATGCCATAGTGGCCCGGAAATAAACCAAAACCAAGGGCATCGCCTTTAGTGCCCGACGCAATGCCGTCTTTATCGAGATCTAATCCAGAATCCACTCCTGTATTGACCGGAGCACTATAGAAATAGGGGTAATCAATCGGCTGATTATTATTCTGAGATACGTTTAGATAATGCTTTATAAAATTTTGGGCGTCTGTTGTCGATTGATTTGAATAATCAAATTCATTTAATAGAACAATATCAGGGCTGAGCCTCTGAATAGTTTCTGCAATGTTTTTTATCTGCTTATGCTCACCGTTGCTTAAGTTGATTTGCAATTCATCACCTGTTGGCGACTCGTGCTGTGAAACATAATTTGTGGCGTCCATACTGACATTAAACGTGGCAATTCTAATGTTTTGGCTATTTGAAGACATGCTGAACACCGTCAATACAAAGGTAAGTAATTTATACATCGTTAACCTTTTGAGAATTGCAAAAAAAAGCCGATCATAAAGATCGGCTTTTATAGTAGCTAATGATTAGTCAAATAATCATTAAAATTCGTATTTCAAACCAAGCTGAAGTTGCCATACAGATTGAGAAAGCACTTCTAAGTTCTTAATACTTCTGTCACTGTTCAGATTAAAATACTCATACTGACCATCGACGATCTTAGCCGAAACAACATCGCGTTCGTACTCATATCGAGTACGCTCAATACGACCCCAGTCAGAATTTAGCAGGTTACCAAAGTTCTCAATATCAAAGAACAACTTGAAA
>CAJQKX010000417.1 GCA_905479025.1 uncultured Paraglaciecola sp. | reverse complement strand
GTAAAATGTAAGCTAATATCTATACCCTGTAATAGTGATTTAACATGAAAACATTTAACCGAAATCAAATCATGCTGGCGCTTAGTTATATGGCCTATTATGGCTTTACAATGGATGAATCTGAACGCCGTAACGCCGAGACAATCCAGCAATTTTTTAACGAGGCTTTGGATAACTGGTCACCCCTTAATGGCCAATGGCAACTTGCCTGGGGCCCTGCAGTTTTCTCGCTGCCAGGGACAAAATATGATGATGCCTTAATGTATGTAGTGCAGAACACCCTTGATCCAAGTCAATACGTTATCGCCATCCGCGGAACTAATCCCATTTCTATCCCAAACTGGATCATCTGGGATTTTCAGGCCAAGGAGTTAAAGGCTTGGCCCTACGGGAACCCACACCCACTCAAAATGCCGATGCTGTCCGAAAGAGCGGCCTTTGGTTTGATAATATTACAGGGATTGCGGCCCGAAGAAGGAATGCCCGGTTATAAACACACTATATTGGAGTTTTTTAAACAAGCACTACAAAATAATAACAATTTATCAATTTGTACTACTGGGCATAGTCTTGGAGGGGCTCTTGCACCAGTATTAGCGTTATGGTTGAAAGATATTGGGTGGAGATGTACAAATTTCCTGCGTTGCTTTCGCTGGGCCAACACCAGGAAACAATGCTTTCGCAGAGTATTTTAATCAGCGAATGGGCGGCGACTTTACGCGTATTGCTAATTCACTTGATATAGTTCCTTGTGCTTGGGAAACCGACTCACTGCGAGAAGCATTTACCTTATATTTTCCGCCACTTCTACCCACTCCTCCTTTAACAATTTTGTTAAAACACTTGTTGAATAAAAGTAAACATAAGGACTACCTGCAAATCGGAACTGACCCCCTGATCCTCGGTGGTAAAGTCAAACTATTGGCCTTACCTTTTTTAGTGCAGGCGATTTATCAACACGTGCAAGCGTATGCGCAGTTGATGGATATGCAGGATGATATTCCCATTGAGGAATTATTGCCCTTCTCCGACAAACTAAAAGAAGTCCTAGGGCATTTGATCTATCTGTAATGGGATAGCTATTATCAGAAATAACATGAAACTTGGCTATCATTAGCGCACTCAAAAAATTCTAATACTCTGATGCGTTGGTCCTAAATACAGTAAACTGTCGACAATTTACAACCACCCCCCCCAATGCTTTAGCAACTCAATAAGAGGATAATCAAAAAAGTGAGTTAAAAACATTTAAACTTTCAACCAGTCCTTTTCAACGTTTAGGATTGTTGTATTTTATCTTAATCGTTTATTGTGAGCGGATATTTTTGTATGTGAATTTTGCTGTTTCTTGCCGGGAGCTAAAAGTAAATTTATTCGGTTAATGGGCACATTTAAGGTTGATGAAATGAAAAGTATGTCTAAAAAGTGTTTAAAGAGCGGCATTGTTGTTGCCATTCTTAGTCTTTCTAACATTTCCATAAGTTTAGCTGGTTGGGAAGTGACTTGGATAGACCGATTTGATGAAACTGGTGTTAACTGGAATAATTGGACCCCACAAATTCAAGCAAACTATAATAATGAAGTGCAGTGTTATACCGATGATGATAACTCGGCACAACGAAACTACGAGGTATCTGACGGCACCTTAAAAATTATTGCTCGCAAACAAAATATCAGTTGTCCTGGTTTAGGTGGTGAAAACAAGTCTTGGACCTCGGGTCGCTTGAACAGTAAAGACAAAGCTGAATTTTTATATGGCCGTATTGAAGCGCGGATCCGATTTTCAGAGTTAAAAGGTGGCAGTTGGCCAGCCTTTTGGATGCTTGAAAATAGGATTGCCGAAAACCCTTTCAAAGGAGATAACGATACCATTAATTGGCCTAACCCTGGAGCAGGTGAAATAGATGTCTGGGAATGGTTTAGCAACGATGGTGACCGCTATATCACCAACTTTTTTAATACGGGTAACTGTGGCTCCGATGTCAGGGTGAGTTATCCGGGAGGAGCACCAGACGTATTAGCCTTTCACACCTATGCGATTGAATGGACAGCCGATAATATTAAGTTCTTTTTTAATAATGCTGTGGTAGTAGAGCAAGACTTATCCAATTGTGCACAATATGAAGAACCCATGTTTATTTTACTTAATGTTGCTATGGGTGGAAATTTAGGTGGGACGATTGACCCCCAATTAAATAGTGCAACTATGGAAGTTGACTATGTTGCCCACTGTGTAAAGTCAGATTTAAATGAGTTTCAACAATGTAATGAAAGCACCCCTCTGATTCCTGATGAGGATAATGACGGTGTCAGCACTGAGTTGGATCAATGTCCCAACACACCAGAAGGCACAGTGGTTGACCAAAATGGTTGTGAACTTGTCACTGAGCCTCCAGTCGTTGCCCCTGAACCTCAAGCTATGGCCCAGCAAGTGATTTCCCTTTTCAGTGACAGTTACAGCAACATAGCGAATATTGATTACAATCCTAATTGGCAGCAAGCAACCCAGGTCACGCAAATAGAGATCGCGGGCAACAATATACTCAAATACGCAGGGCTAAATTATCAGGGCACAGACTTTGGTGACAATAAACAAGACGTGAGTAACATGGACTATGTTCATCTAGACTATTGGACTTATAACGCCTCACAGCTTAAGTTTTATTTAGTCAGCCCTGGTCCACGGGAAACCCCTTATGTCATTGATGTAGTGAAACAAGATTGGCAAAGTCTGGTCATTCCGCTGAGTATTTTTTCAGATGTAGATTTATCCAACATATTTCAATTAAAGGTGGAAGGTAATGGTACGGTTTACTTAGATAATATTTATTTCAGTGCAGACTCTGAAATAGCCCCTGATGGGGATATGGATGGTATACAGGACAATGATGATCAGTGTGCTAATACGCCAGCAGGTATTGCGGTAGACAATACAGGCTGCGCCCTAGAGGTGAATATCGCACCTACTGTAAGTTTAATTACCACACAGGGTGGGGTAACTATCTCAAGCGTTAACACAAGTGCTGGCCGTGTCACTATTGAAGCCAATATTGTTGATGCAAATCAAGGTGATGAGCATACTTATGTCTGGACTGTATCTGGGATTGCAGCATTTGAAAATAACGAGAATGCCATCAGCTTTGATGCATTAGGTTTAACAAGTGCACAAATTTCGATTAGGGTAGAAGTATCTGACAATGCACAACCATCACTGGGTGATGAGACATCCATAACACTTTTAGTCGTGACACCTTCTTCTCAAGTAATGCCTGATAGTCAGGGTAATGATGGGGGGGGCGGCAGTATCAATTTATTTTTGTTATTTGGCTTAAGTTTGTTGCACGCAACAAGACTTATATCTAAAAGAATTAGAGCCTGAGCCATAATGGAACGGCTACATGTTGGTAACATCATTCAGGGATCACAGTATCAGTCAATTATTTAATCAAAATCCCCTAATGCCTCTTATTTGCTGACACATCAAACTTATTTCGTTCAGTATGCGGTTAGTCAGCGAGTGAGCCTGATTAGTGGGAGTGCATGATAAACTCATCTTTTATCGCCGATACATTTGACATTGTTACCATTCAAGTTCATTTGACGGATTTTCAATATCAAAATCGATATTTATTTTACTCCAACGTGGAGTGAAACGATAATGCCCCTTTCATCTCTACCACGGTTCTATAAGGGCCGTTACGTAGTTGCTTAAAGTCAAAAACTGTTTTAAAGCGGACAAATAATGATACCGATATATTATCGGATTATTTCGCTAATCATCTGCAAATTATAGGTGAAATCAATTTTAGTCTTAGGGCACGTTTGCCATAATTGTCATTCGAGGTTTCTGAATTTTTACTGCACCTGTCAACTTTGCAACCGTTCGCGTGTCCTGATTTCATCGCTTGCTACGATCCAAAAGTAACATTTCATCATCTTTGCACCTAAGCGCTCACGTAGAATAATTGTCAGTATTACTTAATCATTTTAGTGTTTATTAAAGAGGTAAAAAAAACATTAGATTAACATGGCTGTGATGTCTATCACGCTACTGATCGATAAAACAAAAAATCACCTTTAAATTCTCTTCATTAAATGCTGGTTAAAAGGCTAAATTTTTACTTGTGTATCCGCTTCGTCTCCCCATGCAACCATCTAAACGTTTAAGTGTTGTGAGTCCAACAGATATGTATACATTCTTTGTTAAAATTTTGTAAATGCTTTGATTCAGGCGAGTAAATAGATAATATACGTTAAAGGTATTTTCTTAGTTTTAGTTTAAAAAATTTATTGCGCTATCTACAGTAAATTGTGAACACGGTTTTTGGGAATACTCCCATTTTTTAAAGGAAAAGTTATGAAGTTTAAATTTAATACTTACCTACTTACAAGGTTATTGATAATAGGCGGTTTAGTTTCAACTCTAGCCGCTTGTGGCAGTGACAATGATGAGCCGATTATTACCCCTACTCCTCCTGTGGTTAACACTGCACCGAGCATTACTTCAACCAGTGTTGATAATGTAGAAGAGGGCAGTGCCTATTCTTACACATTTACTGCGACTGATGCTGAAGGTGATGCACTGACTTACAGCGCTACCACCTTACCCACATGGTTGGCATTTGATGCTGCAACAGGTGCCCTAACCGGCACACCAACTACAGC
>CAJQKX010000416.1 GCA_905479025.1 uncultured Paraglaciecola sp. | reverse complement strand
TTCGCTTATTTGTGCCGCGGTTACTCAAGCTAACCTCAGGAATGAAGTGGATGTGTTAATTGTTGGCAGAGGTGGTGGCTCTTTAGAAGATCTCTGGAGCTTTAATAGTGAACAGGTGGCAAGAACAATATTCGCCTCTTCCATTCCCATAATAAGTGCAGTCGGTCACGAAATAGATGTGAGCATCGCTGATTTTGTGGCAGATATGCGGGCTCCAACACCTTCAGTCGCCGCCGAACTGGTGAGCCAAGACCAATCTACTTTGCGCAATAAAACCTTAATCCTACAAGACAAGTTACTTAAAGCGTTTCACCGTTTACAACAGGAACTAATTCATCAGCATCAGGCCGTAAAACAGAGACTACTACAAAACCACCCACAAAAGCAGCTAGAGCAAAAAAGTCAGTATGTCGATCAATTACAATACACTTTACAATCAGCAATTAAACAGAAGTTAACACAGGCGAAACAACAGCAAGAGCATATGCAAAATCGACTCTCTTTATCATCACCGCAGCAACTGCTTCAACGTCATCAGCTAAGATTGCAGGAATTACAAACTAAGCTGCAAAGAAGTTGCCAACAACTAGTAGAAATCAAACAGCAAAAGTTATTCAATAATATGCATCTATTAAATACCGTGAGTCCATTAGCGACCTTGGCACGGGGTTACAGCATTAGTTTTAAGCAGGGAAACATAGTTAAAAGTACTCAACAAGTTCAAGTGAGCGATCTATTAGTAACACGTTTAGCAGACGGAGAAATACACAGTGAAATTCACCAGATAAAGAAATAATCACTCAACTAAAAAAACTGAAATTGTGGGTAATATAATGGGTTTGGCACTATCTTCAATCCACAAAAGCAAAAATGAATATTTAATGCTTGAGAAAATAGCTACCACTGCGCGGATGGCTTCACTTTAAGCCTTACAAAAAGCGACTAACTTACTTGAACTCGTAGATAAATATCTAGCAGAAAACAAACAATCTAGCCATGCAATGGCAACAGGCTACAATATTAACTAAAGCAGCGCCTGTCCCGAACCGTCAATCGACATATCAAACAAATTAAAAGTGACTCTCACATTTTCATTAAGGTTAGTTATGTTATTTAGCATTTTTATGCAAACGCATAAGTTGCCTACGCTTACGACGTTGTGAATCATTTAAACTGCTGTGATCTGTTTGGAAAGGATTTGCGCTCTCTCTGAACTCTATTTTGATTGGCGTACCCATGACTTTTAATGATTTACGGAAATAATTCATCAAGTAACGTTTATAGGAATCCGGTAAATCTTTTAGCTGATTACCATGGATAACGACAATTGGAGGATTGTATCCACCCGCATGGGCATATTTCATTTTAACACGACGGCCTCGCACTACAGGCGGCTGATGGTCCTCTTGGGCCATGTCCATGATCCGCGTTAACATAGAAGTATTAACCCGTTTAGTTGCCGAAGCGTAGGCTTCTTGCACCGATTCAAATAAGTGCCCGACTCCCGTGCCATGTAAAGCTGAAATAAAATGTAGGCGGGCAAAATCTATAAAACCTAAACGTCTGTCTAACTCACGTTTGATTTCTTCTTTGATAGTTTTATCAAGACCATCCCATTTATTCACTGCCACAACTAACGATCGACCGGCATTAAGAATAAAGCCTAACAAACTCAAATCTTGATCCGTAATTCCTTCCTGAGCGTCAACTACAAATAACACCACATTCGATTCTTCAATAGCTTGCAACGTTTTTACAATGGAAAATTTTTCCACTGCTTCTGAGATATTTCGCCGTCTTCTGACACCAGCTGTATCAATCAGAATGTACTCTCTTTCGTCACGTTCCATAGGAATAAAAATACTGTCTCTAGTCGTACCAGGTTCGTCATAAACCACCACTCGTTCTTCGCCTAAGATACGGTTAGTAAGAGTAGACTTACCCACATTAGGCTTACCCACTATAGCTAACTTTATAGGCAGAGCTTGCAATCTAGCGAGTTGCTCATCGGCGTCTTCCTCTTGAAGCTCTTCATCACTTTCTTCGGGAATGTGCATATCGGGGAATTGTGCAGCAATAGGCGTAAGAGAATTTTGCAGTAATTGTGTTACACCCCTTCCGTGAGCTGCAGCAATTTGATTCACATCACCCAACCCTAAGGCAAAGAAATCTGCACTTTCACTATCGCCATCAATCCCATCGACTTTATTAGCAACCACATAAACAGGCTTTTCTTGTTTACGAAGATGCTCAGCGATACCTTGATCTGCAGCGGTCATACCCGTTCGGGCATCCACTAAAAACAACACCACGTCAGCTTCTACAATAGCCAACAGGGATTGTTCAGCCATAACCACATCAATGCCTTGTTCATCGCCACTAATGCCGCCAGTATCAACCACAATAAATTGCAATCCTTCATATTTGGCTTGCCCGTATTTTCTATCCCGAGTTAAGCCAGGAAAATCAGCCACCAAAGCATCTCGTGTGCGTGTTAGACGATTAAATAAGGTAGATTTTCCAACGTTTGGGCGGCCAACTAAGGCAACAACGGGTAACATAAATACATATCCTGTAGACAAAAACGGCTTGGAAAAATTCCAAGCCGTTAAAAATTATCAGTGTGTTCCTCTGGCGAAATCACACAAAACTTGTTTTATGGCGTTTTAATAGCCACTAATTTACCATCTCGAGTTTGGGTGTATAAGGTGTTTCCATCAACCACTGGCGAGTGATAAATGCCTTCATCTTCGTCATCACCACCCACTTCTAAGCGGGCGACAACGTTACCATCAGCTTGGTCAAACCAATGTAAATAGCCAAATTTATCGCCTGCCACTAAATAGTTGCCAACGGGGGTAACCCCTGTCAATAAGCGTCCTTTAAGTGCGCCTTGGCTCCATAACTCGACACCATTACGACTGTCTAATGCATAAATGCTACTGTTTACATCGACTAAATATAGTGTGTTGCCCGACAATGATAAACGTCTAAATGACTTGTATTCACGTTTCCAAATAACACGCCCTGTGCGCAATTCAACAGCAGCAACAGAACCATTATATGAAATGACGTAAACATTACCACCGGCCACTAAAGGCTCGCTATCAATATCAACAATTCGTTCTAACTCTGTCACGCCTGTGGCAGCTGAAATGACTTGCTCCCAAGCAGTCTGACCAGTTTCAAGAATATTAACTATCAGTTTGCCGGTTGCAGTACCCCTAATAGCACCACCGTTAACCGCAGCTGGGGAAGATGTACCACGCAATGATAACGGTGGCACATCAGACTCTGACGACCAAACTTCCTTGCCATCATCTGCATTTAAGGCAAATATAAATCCAGAACCTGTGTTAACCAACACAATACCCGCATCAATCGCAGGGGAAGCCAAGACTTCTCCCTTTACCATTGTAATCCACTTTTGTTCGCCGGTATTGGCATCCAGTGCCACAACTTCACCATTCTCAGTACCAAAAAAGACCGTTTCATAAGCAACACTAATACCACCAGCAATTTTAGCTGACATACCATTCGACCAAAGATTGGTTACTCCTGAAGTTAAACCTTTCTCGTCATAAATCGCAAAGTTTTTAGACCATACCTTTTTACCTGTAGCTTGATCGTATGCGTTTACTTGGCCTTGGCGGTTCGCTGCAAATACCTTGTCATAAGCCACTGCTGGCCTAAGTTTTGAATAGAATTTACCAATCCCAACACCTAGATCTGCTGACCAAATTTCGGTTGGGGTAAATTGAACTTGAATAGGCTTGAGCCTTCGAACTTCTAACTCTTCTTCTTCGTAAAACCAATTACTTATTGTTGAACAGCCTGATAACAATACAGTACTGATTAACAATATTAATAAAAAAGATTGCTTCACTATTTTCACCTTAACCATTTGCCGCAACAGCTAAATTATCTAGCTTCATTTTCAAGACTTGATCACGGTTATTAGTTTCCAAAGCAGCACTATAAGCAGCTCTTGCTTTGTCAAATAACTCTTGAGATAGGTATACGTCCCCCTTAACCTCTTGAATTTGGCCTTTAAATGCTTGGTCTGACACCTTATTTGCACTTGTTAAGGCTAATTCAAATTCACCTTGTTCTATTTGAATACGAGCTAAGCGAAGTTGCGCTATTGACTGAACAGCTGATAATTTGGCATTGATGACCACAAACTCAAGTTGTTTGGCCGCTTCAACTAAGTCTTTGCGTTCGATGGCTTGTTGTGCCATTTCCAATGCCATTAATATGGCATAACCTGTGTCACTATGACTATCGATAAAAGACTTGGCTTGACCAAAACCCATCTCACCTTTTTTTAATTCTTCAGAGGCCTTCTGATAAGCAAAAGATGCTTGCTCTTTTGCTTCAATTTGTGAGTCGTTATAATAGCGCCACCCTAAAAGTCCACCCAAGCCTAATAACGCACCAATAACTAGCGATAAGCCATTTTCTTTCCAAAAGCGTTTAATGGCTTCAACTTGTTGTTCTTCTGTTTCGTACTGTTCCATCATCCATTCCTATTACTACTTGGCCATCGAAAGTTTAATGGCACATAATGTTAATTCAGAAATTTACGCTTTTAGACGTTAAATAGTTTTTGCGTAAAGTGAGTTAATTCGTTAATTGAAACTATTTCTTGTGGTTGCTTTTCTCGTAAGTATTTAACTGCAACTTGCTGTGTCTCCATCTCATCCTGACCGATTATAAAAGCGATACTTGCACCACTTTGATCGGCTCGTTTCATCTGTTTCTTAAAATTGCCACCACCGCAATGATTCATCAATTTTATCTGTGGTAAGGCGTCTCTTAATTTTTCACTGACTTGTCTAGCATATAACTCAACAGATTCATCCATGGCTGTGACATAAATATCTACTACCGAAGCTAAATCTTTATCCAATTTTAATGTTTGTAGCATTAACACTAAACGTTCTAGTCCCATGGCAAAACCTACACCCTGAGTGGCTTTACCGCCAAGTTGTTCAACTAAACCATCATACCTACCACCAGCACAGACGGTTCCTTGAGAGCCTAAACTATCAGTGACCCATTCAAATACTGTACGATTGTAATAATCAAGCCCACGCACCAAAGCAGGGTTAACGCGGTATTTGATACCTAGGTTATCTAAACGTTCACATAATCCTTGAAAATGTTTAGCTGATTCTTCATCAAGGCAATCAATCAGTTGAGGGGCATCTTTTACAGCTTTTTGTACTTGTGGGTTTTTACTATCAAGCACACGCAATGGGTTGGTCTGTAGTCGTCTTAAACTATCTTCATCTAACTCAGATTCACGAGTCTTCAGAAATGCCACTAGTTGTTCTTTATAAGACGCTCTAGCTTCAGTTGAACCAAGAGAATTTATTTCTAACGTGACGTTTTGGCTGATCCCAAACTTTTCCCATAACCTTGCACTAAGCAATATCACTTCAGCATCGATATCTGGTCCAGCTAAACCAAATACTTCTACGCCAAATTGATGAAACTGCCTGTATCGTCCTTTTTGGGGACGTTCATGGCGAAACATTTGACCTATGTACCAGAGCCGTTGCTGTTGGTTATACAATAAACCGTGCTCATTTCCAGCACGCACCACACAAGCGGTAC
>CAJQKX010000415.1 GCA_905479025.1 uncultured Paraglaciecola sp. | reverse complement strand
TCGCAAAGCCATTGTTGTTGTCACTATTTGTGCACAAAAGCCATTACCGGTTTACGCTGTGCTACATACAAAATTGCTGTCTGATGAGCGACTTAAAAAAACGACTACGCCCATGACGACCTTCGTACATGCCAAGCTACCTACTAACCCAAATGGTAAAACCAAGGTGACTGGATTTTTAGCGGTAAATCGTGCTGAAGCCAATAGTTTTACCCTTAGGCTGAGAGTGCGACTTGCTACTGGGGATGCAATAGACATAGCCAAAAAAATGGTACTTACAGCGGGGAAAACTATCGTTTTTCAAGACAGTGAGATACAAATCGGCGTTGCTCGACTCGGACACTAAAGCAACAGATCTTAGTTAAGTAATCAATAAATACGCTTCAGAGTCGTTTACTTTTCGCTCACAATAGGGCGTTACAAATTTAATACCATTACGTAATAATGAATGTTCACTCGCAATGGTATAGCTTGATTTTAGCGCATAGCCTTTCTCTTAGTTTTATAACATGACTATTTCGTCATCTTTTAAGTGGCCCACTAATGGACTATTTTCAGCATCGGCAAAAGCGGTATCTATTTTTGCTGATCGGTACGCAATGGGTGATCTGAAATTTGGATGTGTAAAGATATAACGCTGCCCTGATCTTAGTGCTTCCACAACACGTTTTGCTAGAAGCGATGGGGGTATGCCAGACTCTACTAACGCTTCAGCTGAGTTGACTCGTTTTTCTGATGCTATTTTAGGGCCACCTTGATCCTTTACCGCTTGATATTCAGGTTGCAGGTTACGCAGTGATTCATGAATACGTGTTTTCACAAAAGCAGGGCATAAGGCTGATACCGCAATGTTATGCTTTTTCAATTCAGCTGCCCAACTTTCTGACATTGATACTACTGCGGCTTTTGAGGCAGCATATGCGCCTGAGTATGCCACACCGTTCATTCCAGCCATGGAAGCAACGTTAATTATCCAGCCCCCCTGGCCATGGCGTTTCATCGAAGGGGCTGTGGCCTGAGTACCATTTACGACCCCCATCACATTGACATCCAATACCCATCTCCAAGTTTCAATTTTGGTTGTATCTACTGAACCGGGAATACCCCCTACACCTGCGTTGTTTATTAACATATGAATGTCACCAAATTTATTTTCTGCAGCAGTGACCGTGTCCTGCCACTGTTGGTAACTTGTGACGTCAAGTGGGCATGCTAATACTTGGATATTCGCGTCTTGTAATTTTTGCTCTGCCTCTGCTAGTTGTTGTTTATCGATGTCAGCAATGACTATTTTCATGCCTAATTGCCCAAATTCTTCTGCAAGGGCAAAACCAATTCCTCCCGCTCCACCAGATATAAGGGCTGTTTTACCCGAAAATTCGTTCGACATGATGATATTCCTCGATAATGTGGCGTGTTAACTTTACGTGTATGTCTGGATATTAAGAGGTGATTGAATTCAGAAACACTTTATTTAGCGAATTGGAAAGGCTTCATAGAATGAATGTTGTCTGCGTATTTGGGGGCGTGAACGTAAGTTAAATCACGCAGTTTAAAATGTGTTTCGTTGCAGCCGCTTAGATTCTATCTGACATTTGAAAGCAAACGCATTTGACCTGATCTGATAGTCGACACTGTGCCATTTGCAGACCTTCACTGTAGAATTAATTTAGAGGGAAAATACTTAATAAATGGGCTCTAGCATTACCAAAAATATCGGCTAATCGACTCTTAAAATGAATATCTGCGCAATTTGTGTAAAAGCTTAAACTAGCTGACGTATAAGTTTTAAGTTGACCTTGCTCTCAGTTATATTTGGGGGACATAAATTGAGCATATTTAAATTAATAGATTAAATTATTTTTATGTAAGTGGCGCCAGGAGGCGGATTAGAATCAACGACACGAGGATTTTAAATACACGGACAGCGTTTATTATCAGAGGTTTATAGTATTTTTATAAATAGTGTTTAAGCATTGAATACGGGACGCCAGTGAAAGGCGTCCACTCAACACACATTGTTAATGTTAACGTTCACAATGATACATCCGTTTAAATTGTTGCGGAGTAAGACAGGATAATTACGGAATACCGAATACAATCAAGATGGTGCAACACCAGCTGTCTTATTGGTGTAGAGCGGGCTAACGCTGACAAGCATATACTCTAGCTTACGTCGGGTATCCTCGGGGATATCATCAAATATCTCAAGTCTGTCAAAATATTGAACTGGGGAACCAGACCTAAAAATATCAGCGACTGACATCGAAATTGTTAATAGATCATCGCATTTATTAAAAATACTTGCAATCGCACCTATAGCTTGATTAACCACTGTCAATGAAACGGGAATCCTTGCGTTAGTAGCATCTTTAATCATCTGATCATGCAATGGAATTCTTCCAAAACTTCCGAGCTGAGGTTGTGCATTCACTTCGCAGATAACAGCACCATTTGAATACCAAGGAACGGATGCGTCGACGGAGATTAAATCAACCCCAGCACAATAGAGACCCATTGTTTTAGCGACCTGCTCACAAAGAAGTTTGTTCTCTTTATGCAGGTACATATTGAAATCGGTCGTTGTCCCACCCCGACTTACATTACTTGAATGTGAAAGGATAATTTTATGTCCAATTGGGGGCACGTCCGATAGTGTATGTTGTTGTTTAGCCAATATCTTTATCACTAATTCATCAATAATGATTTGTGTCATCGCCGCTGAAACAAGGTTTCGTTCTTTGCTATTATTTTCTATATCTATTAGCTGACGGATAGACGACACCCCATCGCAAAACACATGAAGCTCCTCATGCTTAAAGGCCCTCTCGATTTTATTGTTTAATACAGTTACTCGGTAAGCATCGCCGAAGCAGTGCCGCTCAACAATTATGTTGCTATAGCGTTTCACTAAATCTCTAAATGTCTGGACAAGTTCATTCTCCGTCTCCAAAAAAGTGCAAACTCCCCGACCTTGCTCTTCACCTTCAGGCTTGAGAACGACTGGGTAACCGATTTTTTCTGCAAAGGACACTGCTTCCTCAACTGTGTTAACACGCGCCTGCTCAGCAACAGGGAAGCCAGACATTTTCAATAGACGGTTCGTATCAAC
>CAJQKX010000414.1 GCA_905479025.1 uncultured Paraglaciecola sp. | reverse complement strand
CTCGCCTTCGGCGTTTCTAAATTGTTCTACAGGGATGGCGCTTTCAGATTTAAGACCAGCATCAACAAGCACGATATCTTTATCAATTGATACGATAGTACCTTTAACGATAGAGCCTGGACGGGTTTCAATTACTTTTAAACTTTCTTCAAATAGATCAGCAAAATTTTCAATCATAGTGTTTAATAAATTTCTTTTTGACATCCACGTTACAATCCAGTGAGCGCGGGGTTGTTATTCATAACCAAATCTTCCTAATTTGGCAGGCTTTTACTACTTAACTATTTACTGAAGTAGATGCTTTAGTTAATTTCTCTTCAATAAACATTTCAATTTTTTCAATCACTTGCTCTATACTCAACAAAGTTGAATCAAGAACCAATGCGTCTCTCGCTGGTAATAAAGGGGCAACAGTTCGATTTGCGTCTCTGTCGTCACGTGCCTTTATGTCAGCTAAAAGGCGCAGCATACTAACATCATGCCCCTTATCTTTCAACTGCTTAAAGCGCCTATCGGCGCGTTCCTCGGCGCTGGCAGTTAGGAATATTTTCACCTCAGCTTCAGGGAAAACTACTGTGCCCATATCCCGCCCGTCAGCCACTAAACCTGGTGCCTGTTTAAAACCTCTTTGGCGTCTCAGTAAAGCTTCGCGAATTGAAGGTAATGCTGCTATTTTTGATGCAGTGGCGCCTACCTCTTCTGTGCGGATAGTATCGCTAACATCTTCACCTTCCAATATGACTCTTACACCATGTTCTGTCGTTTCAAAGCTTACATCTAAACCTGACGCTAAAGGTAACAGACCTGACTCGTCTTCCGCTGGAATTTGATGATGCAGTGAAGCAACAGCCAAAACGCGATAAATGGCTCCACTGTCTAAAAAGTGCCAACCCAATTTTTTTGCTAACAAATTACTGGCTGTTCCTTTACCTGCTCCGCTTGGACCGTCTATAGTTATGACAGATTCTGTGTACATGTGCTCTCCTGAGCATAAGAAAATCGGGCGCAATTATACGGATAGATACTAGATAAGCAATGACACTGAGGTCACAATTTTTAACATTAAATTTATTCACCCTAAAACAGTAGTATTAAAGGCAATAGTCCCTTGCCCGAAAGGTCTACTTGCAAATAGTCGCAAATCTGTCGAAATAATCAGGAAAAGTTTTTGCTGTACATTTAGGGTCATTGATCGTCACTGCAGTATCACTTAACGCAACAAGCGAAAAACACATGGCCACTCGGTGATCGTTGTAAGTATCAATTTCTGCATGTATTAGCTTTTGAGGTGGTGTAATGGATATAAAATCTTCGCCTTCTTCCACTATCGCCCCCACTTTTCTCAGCTCACAGCTCATTGCTGCTAAGCGATCTGTTTCTTTTACTCGCCAGTTGTAGATGTTTCTGATTGATGTGGTACCAGTAGCAAAAAGCGCAGTAGTAGCGATGGTCATGGCCGCATCAGGGATATGATTCATATCCAAATCTACGGCTTTTAATGGTGCACTTGAAACTTCAATAAATTCATCTTGCCAAATCACTTTCGCGCCCATTTTTTCAAGTACTCTGGCAAAATGAATATCACCTTGAATACTATTTTTACCAATACCCGTCACCCTTACTGTGCCTCCTTTAATCGCACCAGCAGCAAGAAAATAAGAAGCAGATGAAGCATCACCTTCCACCATAAAATGTCCAGGCGATTGGTATTGCTGCTGCCCTTTGACTTTAAATTGTTGGTAATTTTGATTTTCAACATCAATACCAAATTGCGCCATAGTGTGCAGTGTAATATCGATATAAGGCTTAGAGACCAAATCACCGATAATAACAATAGTGGTATCTTGCTCAAATAAAGGAGCGCTCATTAGCAAAGCCGTAAGAAATTGACTAGATACACTACCATCCACCGTAACGCTTCCACCTTTCAGTGCATGGCCTTTAATTAATAAAGGTGGGTAATTAACATTCTTTAAATAATCTATCTTAGCCCCTGCTTGGAGCAAAGAATCGACTAGGGCACCTATGGGTCGTTCTTCCATTCGAGGCTCACCTGTCAACTCAAATTCTCCATGGCTGCAGGCCAGTGCAGCACATAACGGTCGCATAGCCGTACCTGCATTACCCAAAAATAACGTTACCGGTTTTGACACTTTAAACACACCGGCGTTACCCGTTACCCAACACTGGGTTTTACATTCAGATAACCGATAACTAATATTCAATTTAGTTAATGCATTCAGCATATGATGAATGTCTTCGCTGTCTAACAAGTTAGTTAAATGCGTTTCACCATTGGCAAGTGCTGCAAGCAGTAACGCACGGTTAGACAAACTTTTTGAACCCGGCACATTTACTGTTCCGTCCACTTTACCAATGGGCGAAAGATGTAATTGCTCCATTATTTGTGTCTCCTAGCGAAATCTCGCATAAATTTAGTTAGCGCGTGTACACCTTCAATAGGCATAGCATTATAAATACTAGCACGCATGCCACCCACATTACGGTGGCCTTTGAGTGCGGTTAATCCTGCTTGTTCTGATTCTTTAATAAAAGTGGTATCAAGATTTGTATTAGTAAGATGAAAGGTTACATTCATTTTTGAACGAAAATCAGGGTGAACTTTATTTAGATAAAACCCATTTTCATCAATACAATCATATAACAGTGCTGCTTTTTGAGCATTTGTCTGGGCAATACTTTCAACACCTCCTTGTTCTTTGAGCCACTTAAATACCAAACCAGCTAAATACCATGAATAAGTAGGTGGTGTATTGTACATGGATCCGAAATCAGCCATGGTTTTATAATGCAAAAAAGTGGGCGTTTCAGGCATCGCAAAATTTAACAGATCATCCCTGACAATCACTACCGATAACCCCGAGGGCCCGATGTTTTTCTGTGCACCAGCATAAATCACTCCAAACCGAGAGACATCTATTGGTCTTGATAA
>CAJQKX010000413.1 GCA_905479025.1 uncultured Paraglaciecola sp. | reverse complement strand
CGGGTTGATTGTGCCAATTACTGCTTATAAATATATGCTTGTACTTTGACAATAACGACATGTCGAAACGCAGGGTATTCATTCTGTGAAATTCTGGAGCTTTGGAAGAGGCTTCCTTTGGTGGTAGTGGTCTACAGCCAGCAGAGTTGAGAGTGGCAACATTTTTTGCTCCATAAGCGGAGAATAAAACTTCGGCTGCCTCTGGGCCCCAGCTATCACCTAGTAGAATGTACTTCCCTTCAAGGCACTGCTCCAAGTTTAAATCAGTGCTTAATTTGTACTTTGACTCGCCATTTAGAACACCTTTCTCATAGGTTTGGCATGTCCATATATTTTTATTATCAGACTTTATATTAGCCTTAAAACTCGAGTTCACAGCGGTTGACTGCTGAATATCGTCAATTTTAATAGGGGTAGTCATTGTTGAGGTATAGATACCAATTAAGATGACAAATATTGATGAAGAAAATAGCCCGAGATTGACAAGAGACTTTCTTTTGGGCCAAAAAGATTGAGCCCTTTCCGCCTTGATTTTATGCAGCCGGCACTTCTTTTCAATTTTTTCGTGTAATACGTATGCGAAAAAAAACGACAACACGATAGCCAGCCCCTGAATTATCAGGGTACTTCCGTAATTAATCTTTAATAGAATGATAATGGGCCAGTGGACCAAATAAAGTGAATAGGAAATCCTTCCTATATACCTGAATGGAAAGCTTGAGAGGCTAAAAATTGAGGTCTGTGTTTGTAGGCCAAATAAAATTAAGAACGAAGCTATCGTTGGGGTAATCATATTAATCAGGATTGACCCACTATCTCCGCTGACCAGACATACCAGCGCAAGAAAAGACAGGATGCCAACTATGAAAGATGATTCTCGCAGATAAATGTGCCCCTTCACGCCTGAAAGGTAGAAAGCCAATGCGCCGGCCGAAAATTGAAATATTCTAGAAGGCATTAGATAAAAGCTTGCTGATGGACCGGTGGTATCTATCATATAGAGCAAGGCAATACTTAGTAGAAGTAGTGCGATCAAAGCTTTTAAGGCGTACCGAGGCCGCCTAATGGCAACCACGTATAGAATGGCAGGCCAAATCAGATAAAACTGCTCTTCTACTGAAAGGGACCAAAAGTGCAAGAAAGGGTTAACGGAAAGCTCGTCAGACCAGTAACCGCTACTAAGATAAAAGTTTATATTTGCAAACGAAAAAATTGAAGATAAGGCTGATATGTAAAAATCGTCATTTGTTAGTTGGTTGGCGAAGACTTCAAATAATACTATGGTGGCTAATATTGTGACGGCTGATGCAGGGATTAATCGATGAAACCGATTTAAATAGAAATCTAATAGTTGCCCTTTCACCCCTCCTGAGATCAATACCTTGGATACAACATATCCTGAAATAACAAAGAAAAGATCAACACCTAGAAAGCCGCCTGGCAATAGATTCTCATCAACATGAAAAATTAATACCGCAAGCACAGCTATTGCCCTTAATCCTTCTAAATCCTTTAGGAAACTGTCACTTCTTTTGCTTGTCATTATAGGCCCATCTAAAAAGACGAATATTTTTATATTAAAATTCAACGCATGTATGGAAAATATGCAGCCGACATGAAGGAATTGCTATTCTAATGACCGCTTTAGGTCAATTACGGACTAGCTTCACCCTATAACGCCTTTAACAACAGCACGCCTCAGCGTGTCTGTCTGTTTGAACTTGTTAGTGCTTTTTGCTGGGTAACATAATCATCTAGAAGCTGCCTAATCATTTTTTGATACTGCATATCATGTTGATTGGCTTGGTCTTTAAAGAAGTTGATGCTCTCAGTGCTAAGAGAGATCGTAATCTTTGTGCTTCTATTACGAAGAGAAAGTTCTTGAGGTGTCGGTAGAAAATCCGAAACCAGCTCTAAATTATTTAGCCGTTCGTTGCTATATTTTATTTTCTTGTTCATAAATCTTTTTACCTTTGCGCCAGTAGCCTGCGCCGAAGATTCTTATGCGATTTTTTCGATACGTAAAACGTACCGCCAGAATACCTTCAGAAGTTTGGTCATACCCAAAACAATAATATCGTTTCTCCTCATCACCATGTCCTAGATCTTCAGCAATAATGCGATTTTCATCAAAAAATGCGAATTGGGCCTCTGCAAACGAAACGGCATGCTTTAGCTGATTTTCACCATCCTTTGTGTCATCCCATTCAAAACTTGAATCGCTCATGCGCTGATATTGCCATAAATATGGCTAAATAGCCATACCGAAACCAAGACAGCACTAACGCTTCACATCACCGGCAGCAAAAAGCAGAGCGACGGAGGAGCGGCGCTTTTTGCTGTCCGAGTGCATGTGATTGTAATGCTGTGGAATTTGGGAAACGGTATCCAAATTGCTTAAGGTCAAGAACATATCGATTCCCGACAGCCTCTCGTGCTAATTCTGTGTACAGTGACTCAATGGTAGCGTCTTCACCTCTAATTCCCGACTTAAACTTAGGAATTTGTTTATTGGCAAACGGCACTCCAATGCGCTGAGATATCCTTTTGATATCCTCCTCAAGAGATTCGTACCGAATAACGTCATCTAAGCAGAACTCGCCATTTATTATGTATTTATCACGATCGACTGGAGCTTTATGTTGTATATAGCTCAAAAAGCGAAGTTGTTCCGCATTCATTTTCTTAACTTGCGGATTATTTAACCTCAATTTATTCTCACCTTGGTAATCTTTACCGAAGTGGCAGAAAGCCGAAATACACTTATCGTAAGGGTTACGTACTACGCAAAATTTAAAGTAACTATCCCAGATATCCTGCCCGATTAGTTCCTTTATCAATGACGCAGACATATGGTTATACCACTTTGGCTTTTTTTGGCGCTCAGCTCCTCAGTAACTGATGATCCCTGTGGGTGACTCATACTCATCCCTACCATGCGACTCTGTCCACTCTCCCTCTGGCATACAGAACTCTTCGAAAAAATTCTCAACACTAGTACCTGCGGTTTTGACGGTTTTGGTGCAGATAAAACGATATCGATGACTTATTAGCATCTAATTTCCTCTTCATTGTAAGGCATAACGCTCGGCTAAATGGACCGAAAAGCCACAGGCTTTTTGTGTCCATTTGAGCGTTTTGTTATATTTCTTTTTTAAGATAAATTCGAGCATGGTTTTTAGGGCAATTTCCTAACTCCCCAAACACTTCGTAGCCTTCTTGGAGATAAAAATCCTTAGCTTGAAAATCATATGTATCAAGATGGATAATATGACACGCATGACTCTTAGCTTCAGATTCAATCTTCCTCAGTAAATCCCTGCCGTAACCTTTTCCTCGATGGTTTTCATTTACA
>CAJQKX010000412.1 GCA_905479025.1 uncultured Paraglaciecola sp. | reverse complement strand
TGATAATGCACTGGCTCGCATAGAGCCAAGTGAAATACGCAAGAAGGGCCGAGTGCCTAAGAATGCTAGTGTCTTCTTCACGATTTTCCAGACGTTTATGAGTGGCAAGGATGATGAGGGTAACGATGCACCCTACTTTGGTGAATACCCATCTGACTTCTTCGACCTTATTATCATCGACGAGTGTCACCGAGGTGGTGCAAGTGACGAGAGTAACTGGCGTGGCATACTCGACTACTTCTCACCTGCAGTACAGCTAGGCCTAACAGCAACGCCCAAGCGAAGCGACAACGTCGATACCTATAGCTACTTCGGTGAGCCTGTCTACAGCTATACACTCAAGGAAGGCATTAACGACGGCTTCCTCACCCCCTTCAAGGTAACAGCCTGCATAGGAACAATGGATGAGTACCTCTACACCCCCAACGACGGTGTAGTTATTGAGGGACAGCCTGAGGCGGGTCGTGTTTACAAAGAGGGTGACTTTAATCGCCTCATTACTATTCCCTCACGGGAAGAGAAACGCGTTCAGTACTGGATGGATATGTTTAATCCTAAGGAGAAGACCATCGTCTTCTGTGCAACGCAGACTCACGCAGGTATGGTCAGAGACTTCATTAACCAGTACGCCGTTAAAAAGGGATGGACAACCAACAGCAACTACTGCGTGAGAGTTACCGCCAACGATGGTGCAGCCGGTGAAAACGACTTAAAGATATTCCAGGACAACGAGAAGACAATACCCACGATACTCACGACCTCTCGCAAGCTCACTACAGGTGTAGACGCACGCAACGTCAGAAATATTGTGCTCATGCGCCCTTGCAATAACATGATTGAGTTTAAGCAGATCATTGGCCGTGGAACGCGAGTCTTCGAAGGCAAGGAGTTCTTCACTGTCTACGATTTCGTGAAGGCACACTACAACTTTGCAGACCCAGAGTGGGACGGCGAGCCCCTAGAGCCTGAAGAAAACGAAGCGCGCAGTACCGCTGGCGAAATAAAGGAGCCCTTACCGGCTAACAGCCCTGTTAATGACGACGGCGAAGGTAGCGCCCAAGAAAAAATCGTTATTAAACTGAGCGACGGAAAAATAAGAGAGATACAGCACGTATCGTCGGCAATGTATTGGAATGCAGGCGGCACACCCATTACCGCAAAAGAATTTCTCGAAAAGATGTTTGGCGACCTGCCCCGATTTTTTGAAGACGAAGATCAACTCCGCACTCTATGGAGCGACCCTACCACACGCGAAAAATTATTAGGCGACCTCGAAGATTCAGGATACGACAAGGAGCGTATCGACAGTATGAAAGAGCTCATTGACGCCTGCGACAGTGACGTTTATGACGTGCTTTCATACGTAGCATTCGCCAAAGACACGCTTACTCGCAGGAGCCGAGCTAAAGATGCAACACCGGCCATCAGGCAAGCCTTTAGCGATACAAAGCAGCAAGAGTTTATAGACTTTGTACTTTCGCAGTACATCAAAGATGGTGTTTACGAACTATCTATCGAAAACATGGCGGACCTGCTTGACCTTAAATATAACGGAATACGCGATGCCATTGGTGTGCTTGGCCGGCCTGCACAAATACGAGAAGTGTTTACTGGATTTCAAAAATATCTATATTGATGTTTCCCAGTTTGCTAATTATGGATGAGCGATTTTGCATCAAAATGCATTTGACGAATTTAGAGCACTAAAAATATTTACGCCTTTCAAGCTGCCAAAAGCTTACTTTGCACTTTAATTTTGTTGGCGTATTAGATAAGACCTACCAACGCTACGGCTCAGGCATACTTCAAGACCTCCGTCCCCTTGAAACCATGAGTATTTACTTTCATTGCAGTTATTTTATTGACTGAAATGCTTGGCGATATATTCATTGGCCTGCTTTGAAGTTAATTTGTCTGTTGCTGGCGCTGTTCTTACATAAAACTCTTCTTCCAAATAACACGGCGACTTTTCAGACCTCTTACATTGAACGAGCATTATTTTTCTTCCATTTACATCAATAATACTTGGGTTGAAATATGGGTAAAAATCTCTTCCTATTTTATCAGAGGCTAGATCCCTGAAACGCTTCAAAAAACTATCTATACTTCCTTTATGAAATAATCTCAGCTCTTCCTCAATGCCTGTCACTTCGCCATTATCATGAACTCCCACTAGAAGCTCACCACCTTCAGAGTTAATAAAGCCAACAACAGTCTTCAAACAACCATGTTCCATTGACTGCTCTTTTATTGGCGAATATTTCTTATCATTTTTACTGCGCCGAACATCTAGTGAAAGGCTTTGCTTGAATTCAATGGTTTTAGATTCACCTTTCCTAACTAAAGATAGCAGCCTATCTGCCTCACTAAGCTCGCTCAAACTATCCAGCATCCCATCAACACGATCTAAAATAGAATTCACCGCACTAGGGTTAAGTGATATTTCCTTTGAAAAGCTGCTAAGAGAACCCTCAAGCTTCTGCAACTTTTCTGTTGCTTGTAAAACATGCTTCTGAGTCTCGATAGATGGGGCAACTAATAGACAATGGCTTTTCAATGAGTCAATAGAGATGCGCTGAATAGTGACACCCTCCGCCAAAGAGTGAAGAATCAATCGACCTATCTCCGATTGAAAAAACTGACTCGCATAACCGCTAAGAATTTTATTAGGATTAAGTTCTACCTGAAAATAATTTTCTTGCTTTACTCCTTTTGACGGAAATTCAACATAAATGGGCATAGTAGGTATTTTGGGTATAAAAATTGAGTTTCCCTTACAATCAACTTCCGTTTTAACCCCCAAAGACTTAATACCTAAGCAAATATCAGGTGAGGATAAATCCCCCAATTCATAATCAGAAAACTGAGCCTTGAGGGCGCGCAACTGATTAGCTTCTGGTGAATTATCAACATACCTTCTGACACTTAAACTAAATTCGTTTTCTTCAATTTCTTCATTAGTTACAACTCTAGAAAAATTCACTATTTCTGAAAAATTACTGTAAGTGCTTGTAATTACATCTAACTGATTTTTATTAAATGAGTTGATATTGCGTGTTGTTTTCACATAATCAGATGACGCGTCGATAAACAATATTTTATTCTTTCTATCTTGTGATTTATTTTTATTAATAATTAGAATATTTGCAGGTATACCAGTGTTATAGAACATCCCTGACGGGAGATTGATGATTGTCTCAATCAATCCTGTTTTTACAAGACTTTCTCTAATTTCTTTCTCTTTGCCTCCACGAAACAAACAGCCAGGCGCCACCATTGTGGCCATCAGTCCATTATCAGATAATGATTCCAGCATGTGCTGTATAAAAGCAAGATCCGCGTTGCTACGCGGTGGCATACCAAGCTTAAAACGACTAAAAATATCAGACTCAGCAAGAGCGGAGTCCCACGCCAGACCAAATGGCGGGCTTGCAACTACCCTATCAAACTGAGCCACCTGATCGCCTTGTATAAAGCTAGGCTGCTTCAATGTGTCATCACATTCAATTTGAGAGCCGTAAGCACCATGTAAAAATAAATTTATTTTTGATATGGCCCAGCTAGCCCTGTTGATCTCCTGCGCAAATAAATTTATATCACTGGCAGCATTGTTATTTGACCTAACATATTTCAATACTGCCGATAGAGTACCACCGACTCCTGCCGTAGGATCATAAACACTCATCCCTTTCGTAGGGCTCACTAAATTTACCAACAATTCAGATAATACAGCTGGCGTGTAGCTCTCACTATCATAGCTATCTTGATTCTTTGCAAATTGCTCTAAAAAGTAATCACACACCTCACCCAAAACATTTGAGGATTCAAATCCTGAAGAATAAAAACTCATTTTCTCAAAATGATTAACTAATGTTTTAAGAGTTTTTTCTGAAAGCTTTAACTGACTGCAAAAACCAATTGAAGAAAAAACTTCGTCGAAATATGGATTGTGCTTTTCAATTAATCGAGCTGCTTGTGCCAATGCGCCACCGATATCAGAAGACTCTTCTATCAAAGTGCTCCACATAGCCTCCTTCGGAAGATTGATCTCGACTGAAGTTCCGCCAGACTGTTCATACTGATACTCTTTAAGCCCTGAAAGATATTTCAAAGCGATAAAACCAAAAATAATATTTTTGTATTCGAATACTTGAACTTCACCATGCAGGATGTCGCAGGCTTGCCCCAATAGCTTGCTTAGCTCTTCTAAACTTGTTGATTTTTCTTCCATACTTAAATCCCCCATTCCACCAACTGCTGATTGGCCTTTAACTTCGCGCGCTGATGCAACATGGCATCAAAAATAGGCTCTAGTTGCTGGCGGCCTTCTTCTACTAAGGGCAAGGCGGCTTCGGCCTCGGTAAAAAACTGCTGTTGATACTCCCCTTCGGTATAGGCGCTTTGCCACCAGTGGAGTATGCGGGTTTTGGCCGTCTGCATTAAGGGTGCTGAGGGCAGCTTTTCTTTTTTGTTGCTGTTGGCTTGGGTGCTGGCCGGCAGCAGGTTCCAGAGGTCGTTATTGTACCAGCGGCTCCAAGCGAAGCAGCGACCTATATCGCAAGCCATACCTGGCGTTGCTGGCAGATGTTGCAGCCAATGGCCGTGCACTTGTGCGGGATCAAGCCTGTTATATTGCTCGGCAAGCTGTTCAGCGTTGGTTGAGTAGTAGTTCACGCCCGTCCTTCTATATAAAAGTCGGTTTCTTCACATCC